>CAYSTL010000264.1:0-1508 GCA_964433785.1 uncultured Thermoplasmata archaeon | reverse complement strand
GAAGCTTCATCAGATAAATCAACAGCTCCTACTTCAGGTGATACATGTCTGATCAAAAACTTGATATCCCTATCTTTGAGACTTTGATTAACTCCCTTCAAACCTTCGAGCATAAAATGATAATGCCTCTCGTTAGCATCTGGAAAATCATCAGTTAACCCAAAAAAGACTATCAAAGGTTTATCTAATTCATTAGCCTTTTCTACAGCATATTCTAATGCATGATTGTACTCGGTCCTCTGAGACTGCTGCATCCAGTAGATAATATAATCTCTTTCTTTGATTCCGTTTTCATTTAGTTTTTTAATTCTCTCTAGCTGTATACCCTCTTCCTTATCAACGGTATCGAACTTGATCATGTAAATCAATATCGACAACAGAGTTGTTTAACTTTGTGTTCGATATTGCTTTTTTTTAATAAGATTGACTTGAAGAAGGTAGGGTATTCCTACCTAGACTTCCCAGAGAGGACTGCCGAGAGGAAGTACTTCTTTTCCTGCCATACTGTTCAACAGGATTGCTCCTGCAGCATAGAAGGAGAGTATAGAAGTTATCAGTAAAAATATTCCTGCATATAGTGCGGTGAGGTCCAAAAGGAAGTGTGCTACCAGTAGCGGGATTGCTATATCGACCACCACAAGTATAGAAAAAAGGACCTTGTTAGTCATCATGGATGCGACTGTTGCGATCAATAAAAATACCAACACCGCTATTAATCCTGTCACGTAATGAGTAATATCTACAGTTACATCAGTGAAAGCGGTTATAATAACGGTCAATGCAATTGAATACATTGCCATAGAGAAGAAAGTGAAAACCGTACCTCCAAAGATGTTGTGTCTTTTGAAATCCATTATACCTGCTATAAGCTGTGCTGTGGCCCCGAAGAAAAAGACCCAGGGCATTAACAGTGATTGGGCTGAGGCTGATGCAAAACCGAGGTCCGTTGCAGACAAAACCAAAGCAGCTACTGCCAGTCCAAAGAGACCAAGCGAAGCTGGCTCAGCACCCACTTCAGGGACTTCTTTTATGAATATATCTCGTGATTTGAGTTCTTTAGACATGAAATGGGATATGGTATGGCTGTATAAATCTATGGCAGATATTAATTCACGATAGCTATTAATCTTTGATTGATAGATTCGCTCAATAGAAATATAAAAAAAGATCTGATATAATCGGAGATGCTCTTCCTGAATATGTGGACGAAGTGCTAAATGAAGAAAAGATAAAAGAATTGGTTACTAGAAAACTTATTGAAGGAGAATTAAAATTCGATGATTTCACTAAAGTTGTTGGTATAGAAAAGGCTGAAGAAGTCAAGAAAGCAAAAGAAGTGCTTGAGGAGAGTATCGAAAGTGCAAAAGAGGAATCAGCCTTATAAAAGAAAATTGATTGTTGTCGATATCGTATTCATTCTCTACTCTCTTTACGACAACACCTTCTTTTAAATATGTTTTTTCTACCAAATTATCTTTCTTGTCATATTTATATTTGATTTCTAATTC
>CAYSTL010000263.1:0-1513 GCA_964433785.1 uncultured Thermoplasmata archaeon | reverse complement strand
CAGATACCAGAGAACCTATCGATACAGGTAGGTACATAGATGGTAGGATAGGATACACTGGTATGATAGGGGAACTCACCAAGGTTATGAGAGATTACGACTTCAATATAGAAAAGGTACACCATGAAGTGGCTCCAGGACAGTACGAGATCGAACCGTTGCCTTATGACGACCCTATAGAAGCTGCAGACGATTTCGTTTATATCAAGGAAATAGTCAAGAACGAGGCCAGGAAACAGAACGTACTCGCAACGTTCATGCCCAAACCAGTTCCTAAAGAAGCTGGAAACGGCCTTCATGTTCACATGTCACTTTTCAAAGATGGAGAATACATGTTCTCACCAGACGAATTGAACGATAAGGCAGCAGGGTTCATTGGTGGGATACTAAAACACGCTAAAGCTCTTTCAGCCGTCTGTTCACCCACGATAAACTCATACAAACGTTTGGTACCTGGTTACGAGGCTCCAGTCTACATATCATGGGGTGGAGAGAACAGGAGTGTACTGGTAAGAATACCAGCCTACGGCAGTGCTGAAGAAGAGAAAGGCAGGATAGAATTCAGAGCTGGAGACGCTTCTTCTAACATATACCTGATGTTAAACTCTTTAATACATGCCGGTATCGATGGTATGGACAGAGAGCTTGACCCTGGAGAAGAAATTTCTGCTAACCTCTATGATATGAAGGAAGAGGAGATCAGAGATATGGGGATCGATTTTTTACCTAATAATCTAAACGAGGCTTTACAGGAACTAGATAAGGATCCAGTCATAAAACAATCTCTTGGAGAATCCTACAAATACTACAAAAAGATCAAACATCAAGAGATAATAGATTTCAGCAGAGAAGTAACAGATTGGGAACTCAACAATTATTTAGACTTCTAAAAACCTTTTAATTTCTTCTATTCTATCCTAAAGTATATCAATAAAGAAATTTATATACATTATTTAAGGAGTTGAAGTTATGCAAAAAGATATTTTAGAGGAATCTCTACACATCGATAATTCACTTTTAGATTTGTTAAAAAACAAGAAAGTTCTCTGTCTCGTCGATGGCCAGCATTATCCACCAGTTACCAAATGGACTTTATCCGAATTGATCAAAAGAGATGTTGATATCAAAGGTCTTATATTTCTAGGAGGGACCGAAAAAGTTGAGGATGCGTTGGAAGAACTTGTCATCGAAGATGCTGATTATGAGATCTTCATATCTCCAGAAAAAAAAGAGCTTCCATTAGATCTAATTGAAAGCTCGATACTTAAGACTGGTCCGGAATATGTTATCGACCTTTCAGATGAACCCGTTCTAGATTATCACGACCGTTTCAAGATAGCTTCAGCTGTTATAAAACATCAGGTGAAATATATCGGAGCTGATTTTATACTCACACCACCTAAAGAGCACGATATATTAAAGAAGGCCAGCCTATCTATCATAGGGACTGGTAAAAGGATCGGAAAAACTGGAGTCAGTGTAACGGTCGCAAGAACTATCAAAAAAAATGGTT
>CAYSTL010000262.1:0-1514 GCA_964433785.1 uncultured Thermoplasmata archaeon | reverse complement strand
GAATTCGAAATTATCACCAATATTAGAAGTTTTGCATCGACAACCGTCTAAAAAGAAAAAATGACAAACAATAGAGTTCAAATCTCACAGTCTATATCACACTCTTCACAATCTCCCTCACAAGGCTCTATATGGACCTGTATCTCCGACTCAATATTTAATTTACTATCCAGCATATCTTTAAGGTCCTCTTCGAAATCAGTTCCATCTTCATGGGCTTTTTCAACTGTCTTATCTTTTGGTACCAGTATATGCATCGAGATCAGAATCTTATCCTTACTCTCTGTAACCTTTATCTTATGTGCCTCTTTTATCATCTCATTGCATTTCACTGTTTCATCGATTATTTCCCTGATATCCTTCTCCGGTGGTGACCATGGATCTAGATGTACCTCAACAGACGCCTCAAATCTATCCTCTAATGTATCCTGCAATCTATGAGATATCTCATGCGCCTTCCTTATAACCCCTGGTTCTGAGGTCATATGCAGTGATATGGCCTTATCTCTACCATAATCGTGCACTTTTATGTCATGAACGTCCTTAACACCATTTAGGCTGATACTTGCCTTTTTGATATTGTTGATCAACTCATCTGAAGGGGCTGTACCTAACAATTTATAGGTCGATCTCTTTACGTACTTCACCCCGATATAACCAAGCAGTACCGATATACCGATACCTGCTACAGGGTCTAAGAACGGAAAACCAAGATGTGTAGCGTAAATCGATGCCAACACTAAAACAGTGGTCAATGCATCGCTTCTGTGATGCCAGGCATCTGCTTTCAAAGAATCTGAATTCAATTTTTTCCCGATGATATAACTAGCTTCAGCCATGGCCTCTTTGATCAATGCTGTAATACCAACTATCACATAAAATGTAAAACTCATGTCTATAGGTTTGGTTTCGCCAAAAAGGGCCATCACTCCGTCTGTCAGAAATTTTAAGGCTGCGATCAGTAGCATCAATCCAACAGCCAATAATGCCACATGTTCTGCCCTTCCGTGACCGAAGGGATGAGATTCATCCGGGGGTTTTTCAGAGATCCTCAGACCAAAATAAACAGCCAGAGAACTTGCACTGTCAGAAAATGAATGAAGTGAATCTGCGACTAGCGCTAAGCTGCCCACACCCAGACCTATGAATCCTTTAGTTCCGAACAAACCAATATTTACAGCAATACTGATTAAAGCGATCAGTTTACCCTTCGATAGATCCTTCTCCATCACACTAGCAATAAAACATTAGAGATATATTATCTTCCATCAGGGCTAAGACCTCTTCATGTTTCGGAAATCCTTAAGGATTTCCAAACTAAGAAGGAATATCATTCCTTCGGCTTCGAGGAATTTATCAGAATTCTCTTCTGAGAATTCTAATTCATAGATAGAATCGTAATCGATTCTATCGAATTTATAACATTCCTCAAAATTCGCAATGTTAGTGAGGATGAAGAGATGGTAATCCTGCACTCACTCGGTCTTAGACCTCGTGATACAGCCCGATAGTAT
>CAYSTL010000261.1:0-1526 GCA_964433785.1 uncultured Thermoplasmata archaeon | reverse complement strand
AGATAATATTGCAGATATTTCTTTATCCCATTTCATTTAATCACCATCACTAACCCATAATAATAATAATTTACATAAATATTTGGTTTAAATGTATAAAATGTATAACGATGCAAAACATGTTTTCCCCATTTATTCATTATGGACTAAAATCCACATCATCATCGTCAAAATCTTCATGAACGATATGTTCGGTACTTTCAGGCATATCCTTCAACTCTTCTCTAAGAAAAGAAGGATACAACCGTAATTCATCCAGCTCATCGATAGGATACCATTTGAAGATCAGTTTGATCTTATCACCCATGAACTCGTACTCATCCTCCTCACCATAAAATGATTCATCGATTTTCAATATCTCACTATCTTCTGGGATATCTATCAGATAATAGAAACAGACTTCGTGGAATCTGTATCCTCTATCATTGAAGAAATTCTCCACGATCCATACTAATCTATCGATCTCAACATCAGTTTCCAACTCTTCTTTCATCTCTCTTTTCAGAGTGACATCCGTTGGTTCCATCATCTCTACATGACCACCGGGTAAAGCCCAGAAGTCATCCTTTTCTGCTCTATGTATCAATACTTTTCCTTCATTGACTGCAATAGCACATACTCTCAGCTTAAAATGTTCGTCTTCTCCATATGTTGAAGGTGAGGTTTCCATGATTATTGCTTATAAAGAGCTCATATAAAGAGAATTTGTATCTATTCAGGCAGTTCTTTACTCTCTAACATCTCTATATAATCACTCTCTTCCAATATAGTAGTACCTTCGTCCTTCGCCTTATCTAGTTTCGATCCTGGATTTTCTCCAACAACAAGATAATCAGTAGCACCGCTCACGCTTCCGGTTACTCTTCCACCGTACTTCTGTATCTGTTCTGTAGCTTCATCCCTTGTGTAGTTATCCAAAGCACCAGTTAACACAAATTTCTTACCATCCAAGAACTGCTCGACCTCTTCCACTCTCTCGACTTCCATCTTCACTCCAGCATCCCTCAGTTCTTCTACCATCTTCCTGTTCTGCTCATCATCGAAGAATGACACAATGCTCTCTGCGATCTTTGGTCCGATCTCATCGATCCGTTCCAATTCCTCTTTACTAGCATCCATTATCTCGTCTATAGAATCGTAGTGATCTACCAATACGCTCGCAACGTGACCTCCAACATATTTGATCCCCAATCCGTAAAGAACTCTACCTAGACCTCTTTCTTTACTCTCTTCAATAGCATCTAAGATATTTCTGGTAGATTTATCACCCATCCTTTCGACACTAGTCAACTGGATCTTACCGAGCTTGTACAGGTCAGCGATACTTTGAACAGCACCTTTATCTACGAGTTTACTCAATAATTTTGGACCGAGTCCATCGATATCCATGGCACCTCTTTGGCCCCAATGCTCCAGTCTTTGTTTAACCTGGGCTGGACATTGGGCATTCACGCATCTTCTAGCGACCTCTTCACCAAATCTTTTAGCCTCACTACTACAGACAGGACACTTGTGTGGAAACTCAA
>CAYSTL010000260.1:0-1527 GCA_964433785.1 uncultured Thermoplasmata archaeon | reverse complement strand
TCGGTGGAACAAACTTTGTTTTAGTGTATTATCTCTTCTCAGGAGATATCAAGAACTATCTAGAGGACATTGAGACCAAAGTATTTTGGTATTTCTGGATATTATTCGTGAGTTCACTGATAATCTGGTTTGCTCTTAGACACGTTGGTTATTCTGGTTTGTTAGATATCATATTCATGGTGACTTCAGCCTTAACTACAACAGGTTGGAGTACTATACCTAATTCAGCAGTATTCCTGCAGTGGGCCCCTCTTCCTTTAATCGCTATCATCGTATCGATGCTCATAGGTGCTAATGCTTCATCAACCGGTGGTGGGATAAAGGCATTCAGAGTGGGAGTCATGCTGAAAAATATACTTTGGATGACTAAAGATGTTGTAATGCCTGACAGTATGAAATTTAACAGAACCTATAAACATATCGAGAAGAAAAATCCAGATGATGAGGATTTACAACATATAATGACCTTTATAATGCTTTATTTTTTGATTTTATTCATCAGTTTTGTAATATTCATAGCATTTGACTTTCCAATAATCACATCTTTTTATGAAGTTACCAGTGCTATAGGAACTGTAGGTTTATCCTCAGGTATTACTAGTACATCTATTAATCCTATATTGAAAATAGTGTTGTGTGTAGATATGTGGCTAGGTAGGATAGAGATACTACCTATACTTTACTTCATCAGATATATATACAGTAATAAGAAAAGGTTTTAGAACAATCTATATTTTTTGGATAGTTTGAAAGCAATTACTACGGTAGCTACGATCCCAGCAGATCCAGCTATCACCCACAAGACAGGTATCTTGTAAGGTCGACCAATTTTAACAACCCAGAAATCTGATTGACCAGCACCATAGGATTCTGTATAACCGGCAAGTGCGTATTTACCATTTTCAGACTTTGCTATCGAGTAAGCTACTTCGTCTCCACCAGATCCAAAAGTTTTCTTTGAGACCGCTTTTCCTTTTTCATTGACCTCTACAGCCCAGAAGTCCATACCACCTTGACCGTAGGACGAAGTATAACCACCCATCAGATAGTTACCATCTTTAGTTTCTACAACAGAGTATGCCACTTCATCGTATCCACCATCTGAGGAATAGTTCCACTCTTCATATCCTTTAGAGTTAGTTTTTACTAACCAAAAAGATTCTTCACCAGCACCGTATGAAGTGGTGCTACCAACATATACAAACCCGCCGTCTTCTGTGGATATAGCATCGTAAACGTAATCATCAAAGGTTCCACCAGAGGCGCGTTCCCATATCTTTTCTCCTTTGCCATTGATCTTGACGAGATAACTTCCTTGGCCTGGGTCTCCAAATGAATCCGTATAACCAGCTAATAAATAATTACCATCATCTGTTTTTATAACGGACCTGCAGATGTCATCACCATCACCACCAAATGCTCTTTTCCATGTACTATTATCGTCTTCAACAACAGCCCCTGTTTCGTTAGTTTTTACTACCCAGAAGTCATTTCCTCTAGCACCATATGTGATAGTCGATCCAGCTA
>CAYSTL010000259.1:0-1539 GCA_964433785.1 uncultured Thermoplasmata archaeon | reverse complement strand
CTCCTGTTTTTTTGTGCTTTTTCCATGCTTCTTTTAGCGCTTCTACTATATTTTCTTCCATGATGACTTTCTTTATTTTAATGATTTTATATATAATTTATTCTGATTTATTCTGATTTTGGATGATTTTAACTATGAAATTATAATTGATAGGATCTGTAGTTGATCGTCTATTAAATTGATCGAAATATTCTCTCACTCAGATTTTATAGCCTTCCTAGCTCTTTCGATATCCTCTTCATCAGCATCCAGTATTATCCCCATATCTACTTCATGTTCTTTCTTTGCCTGACTCACCATCTTTGGAACCAGGAAACCCATATTGATCTCCTCATTGCATATCACTTCAGAGAATGTGGATGAACCTTCGACTCCAAATCCAGCGAGAGATATATCATCTTTTTCAAACATGAACCAAGGTCTTTCTATATTCGGAGGTGGACTGAACTGCTGTTTTTGATGAGTTCTTTCATAATCCTCGTATTTTCCTGGGAATTTAACGATCGTATCTTCAAGAGATCCGTTCAGTAAAGCATCTATGAAGAATTCACCGAACCATTCTATCTCTTTGGTCTTCGGATTATCGTTGATCACTTCGATCTTTATGATCTTCGTTCCGGGTAAAGTCAGGTATCTTATCGTGAAATTCTGACCTCTCAAACTGTCCATCTTTTCTATATTTAAATCAACTTCTACTCCTTTCCATTTCCCTTCGTGGTACTCCTTAGAAGATACATTTTCTATCTCGTAGAACGAGTAGAATCCCTCTGTAGTCATCAATCTTGGTTGCAGGCCGCCTATATGATTCTCGAAGTAACTCTTCGGCTGTGGTTCCGGAAAAGAGTCAGCTAGATAAGTGTCTCCCGCTGAATTTACCAGTTTGATAAGGTTTCCAGAGAATCCGTCCATCACATCGAACTGTATCTCTCCATTGTCAACATGTAGTAACTTTTCTCCTTCGAGCGTTCTTTCTTTTACTTCTACCTTGTCACCTCTGGTGATGATGACAGGGATCTCGAAATCTAGTTCTCTTTTACCGCCATAATGCAGCACTATATTCCCTATGTTGTTTGTGATATTTTCTTTTGTTTTGATCCTTATCGGCAGATGTAACACTTTTTCATCATCTTCTTCGGATATATCGACAGTATCTTCATCCTCAGCGAAAGAGACTTCTATATCTTTTGATGATCGTATCGAATACTCTCCAGTCATCGGATAATCCACGACCTTATCTATGGTAATTTTCCTCTCTATTTCTTCACCAGCTTTCAGTATGTTGTCGTCTATGCTCACTTCGATATGATCCCTGCTCTCTTTTCCGTGGATACGTTCGTTCGGACCCTTTTCTGTCTTTCCAACCAGTCGGTTCCATGTGTCTCTGAATGAGTTCAAGGACGGTTTTTTGGCTGAGATCCAAAGATGTGCACTCTTGAAGCTCTCTCCCGGCTCGAGTTCTTTCGTAACACTCCTCAATTCGTTGAGCATCCCATTGGACAGTTTTACCTTCTTTATGTTATCGTTTTTCCATATAATGCC
>CAYSTL010000258.1:0-1545 GCA_964433785.1 uncultured Thermoplasmata archaeon | reverse complement strand
AGATCGATAAGGACAAGGTAATAGAGTGTGAAGTAGATCTTTGGGATATAGCACACACCTTCAAAGAAGATCACAAGATAGGATTGGAGATCTCCTGGAGCAATTTTCCTAACTGGGATAGGAGTCTATCTGAAGAGGCTAAGATAGTTATCCATGTTGGTGGTGAGGATCCATCGTCGGTACGACTTGATTCGAAAAGTAGGATTGACTGAACTGATCAAACAATTATAAAATGATTGCTCAGATCGCTATTTTGATCTATCTATGAACATATCTTTGTCGATCTTCTTCTTTTCTAAAGGGTCAACTATTCAAAAAGAAAGATATTGGAGATCAATAAATAGAGTTAGAAGTGAATGATATCCATTCAAAGTTAAAATGGACTATCACTCTGATACCCACATCTTTTACACTTCACAGATCCATAATCAGCCACTTCCATATCGTTCTATCTCTTCTTCAGTAACATCTTGATAGGAATCGTAGTGTAAAACTGTCTTAGTATCCCATCTGTAAGTCTTTTCTGGATCTTGATCAGGATATCCGATACATATCAGCAGAAGGGGATAAACGAGATCAGGTAATTCCAGTAATTCTTCCACTTCTTTAGTATGTTCTGTTGAGGTTCCGATCATCACGCTCCCTAATCCCATCATCTCGGCTGAAGTGGTGATATTTTGAGATGCTAGAGATGGTTCTATAATTGGTAGGATCAATCTGCCGAAACCTTAACTGTCTGCCCATTCCGCACCATAGTACTCGTTGAATTTCTTATCTCTTCTCAGATCGACACAAACGAATAATAGCAGAGGAGCATCCTTCACCCACTGGTTCGCCGCTCAATTCGTACATCTTCTCTCTTCATCCTCTACGATGATGAAAGAATACAGCTGCATGTTCCCTGTAGTCGAAGCTCTCTGGCCACATTTGATCAGTTCTTCAACTTTCTCTTCTTCGACCTCTTTATCTTTGAATTTGCGTATGGAAGAACGATCCTTCAGGTATGTGATAGGTTCTCGAACCATTTAGAAACACCTGCTTTTTCTGTTAGAATCTATTCCATACAGATAACTATTTTATGGTTATTTTTTATATGTATATTGTTAGAATTTTAAAGAAAATGAATGATAAATTGAAAAAAATATGGTAATTTAAGGAAGCCCAGGGAATACAAATTTTTGTATTTTCCCTAGACCTCCTAATACCCTCTCCCCCTCTTTTTGTAATCTAAATGTATTAAGGAATCTATAATGGTTTTAGAGCAATTAAATAGATTGTTCTCATTTCATTGTATCTTGTTATAGAATCTATAGAAAATCATGTTAAATTCTTGTTAAAATTGAAAAAATTTGACAATCTTTTTATAAATTAATTTTATTAGATATGTGGTGGAGTAAAATATTTAAATACTATAAACCACCTATATCATAGATTGAAGGAGATCTCCCTCATGCCTTCCTTAAAGAATAAACTCTCGTACCTGTTATTAGGACAGCAGGGGTGGGAAAACAGGATCAAAATAATAGAATCGTTGAACGAAAGGCC
>CAYSTL010000257.1:0-1590 GCA_964433785.1 uncultured Thermoplasmata archaeon | reverse complement strand
CACGTAAAATCCAACGCCATCATATTCACCAGGAAAGATCACACCGTAGGTATAGGTGCTGGACAGATGAGCCGTGTTGATGCAGTCCAGATAGCGAAGATGAAAGCTCAATCGGACACCGAAGGCTGTACCATGGCTTCCGATGCTTTCTTCCCGTTCAGAGATGGTATCGATGAAGCAGCAGAAGCTGGTATAAGATCAGTCGTACAACCAGGTGGATCTATAAGAGATGACGAGGTCATCGAAGCGGTAGATGAGCACAATATGAGCATGGTATTCACAGGAGAAAGGGTGTTCAAACATTGAAAGATGAGTACGAGACTCCAGCGGATTACATATTCTCACTCCAGCGGATGGGTATAAAGTTAGGTCTAGATAAGATCAGAGATTTTCTTGAAAATTTTGATAATCCACATAAGGATTTCGACTCTGTACTTATCGGTGGTACCAACGGTAAGGGTTCGGTTTCGACTATAACCTCAAATATTCTTCAGGAAGCTGGATACAAGACCGGATTGTACACATCTCCACATCTAACATTCTTCGAAGAAAGGATAAAAGTGAACAACAAAAATATAGACCAGGATTCCCTTTGGGAGCTCATCGAAGAAGTTAAACCAATATTGGAAAAGATAGAGGAAAAAGATGCTGAAAAAAGACCGAGCTTCTTCGAAGTATTGACCACTTTAGCTTTCATGCATTTCTCCGACCAAGATATCGATATCGCTGTTCTAGAGGTAGGGATGGGAGGAAGATTGGATGCGACAAATGTTGTAGATAACATCGCTTCAGTCGTTACCAATATAGGTATGGACCATTCCAAACATCTGGGGGATACGAAGGAAAAGATCGCCTATGAAAAAGCTGGAATAATAAAAGAAGAAAATTATTTTGTTACAGAAGAAAAGGATGAGAATTTAAAACAATATTTCAAAGAAGTCTGTGAAGAGAGGAATAGTATCTATAACCATGGTTTGGAACGAGAGCATGAAATCTTAGAAAATCCACTGCGTTTAAAATTACCAGATTATGGTATTATCGAGATACCGGGCGTGGCTAGATGGCAGGCTGAGAATGCACTGACAGCTATAACTCTCGCAGAAGGTTTGAACCATAGAGGTTACGATATCTCAAAACAGAACATCATAGACGCTTTGAAAAAAACTTCACTCCCGGGAAGGATGGAGATCGTTAGTATCGAACCGAGGATCATGATGGATTCCGCGCATAACCTAAATGGCATCAAAGCATTGGTGGAAGGGTTGGAAACAATAGATTATGAGAAATTGCTATTGGTCATGGGCGTTTTAGAGGATAAGGATTACAAAGGTATGGCAGAAGTAATAGATCTAAAAACGGACAGACTTTATACTGCTGAACCCATAAGCGAGAGAAAATTAGACAGCGATGTGTTGGCTGAAGCGTTCTCTGACAAAATACCGAAAAGTACTCATGGTAAAGGTATTGATGCTCTCAATGCAGCGATAGAAGATTATAGAGAAGGTGATCTTATCCTGGTCACTGGCTCCACTTATCTATTAGGAGATATCAGAAAAGAGGGAAAATATGGATTATGAAGAGATGATAAAA
>CAYSTL010000256.1:0-1608 GCA_964433785.1 uncultured Thermoplasmata archaeon | reverse complement strand
AGTATCTCTTTCCTTCTGAGACCTTCTATTTCATATCTGAGTGAAAGATGTTGTTGAAGGAAAACCATCGCTTTCTCGACATTGATGAAAAGCGGGCCCTTAAATTCCTTTCTATCTAAAATATCTAATCTTTCTTTTCCTTTAAAAAGTATACAATCCACCACCGCGTGTCTAAGAAATCTTGTAGGTTGTTCAGCGAAGAAAAGGATCCCAGCATTGTTGAAAACTAGATCTTTTTCTTGCCTTTCTGCGACACCGAGGTTCAGTAAAATATCTTCATTCGAAAGGTTCCCTTCGGATATGTTCGCCATTCCAAGGAACTTTTCAAAGGCATCTTCATCGAAATCATCTGGATAATCAAATTTCCGACATATCTTTTCTTCATAGTTTATCTAGTCCGAGGAATAGATGAAATCGATTATCTCATCACGTTTCATCTTTTGTGTATTAGCCCCGCTCCTCAAGAAAAATCCTGATGAGCAAGAATAAGGCTTATCTTTCCCCTCCGGAACATCGATTAGAATTATAGTTTTATCTTCCTCATCATGTGTTGATATCCTCACTGGTACAGGTGGATCACAATTCCTAGCGATGGTTTCGATCTTTGACTTTTCTTCGTTGATATCAGTAACTCCCTTGATTTTTCCTTTGTCATTCACACCTATCACTATGCAGCCACCACCCGAATTTGCGAAACCTACGATCTCTCTAGATATCGATTTCGAAACCGATCTTTTGAACTCGGTGTATTGTCCTTCTTGTTGAGATAGGATCATTGGGAGTTTTTTCTCACAGTTGACTTTCTTTTTCACGTCGATTACCTTTGGACAGGATAATCAAAGTCTTTTAAAATGGTTTTTTTTGGAACTGATCGAGCTTGATTTGTTTGCGTTTTTCGTTAAATCGTTTTTTAGATAATTCTAAGTATTCTTCTTACGAATCGATCCCTACGAATCTTCTATCATGTTGGTTTGCTGCAATACCAATTTTAGCTGAACCTTTGAAAGGGTCTAAGATTAGATTTATTTTTAGATGATAGGACTATCTTTTTAAGGAGGTTAATAGATGGAAAATGATCTAAGCGTATACTCAATTTTTTTAATACATGGTCGAGGAGAGGTTGGATTCGATATTATTTGATATAGATTTAAGCTTTTTCAGTTTACATGATTACTTATCTAGTGGAAATGGACCTTCTTTGTATATCAAGGACTCAAAAAGAAATATTAGTTCAAGGACAGGATTTTCTATTAAACCAAATCTTTTAATAAGCGTTAAAACGATGATAGTTAGTGTGAGACCATGTCCGAAGTGAAGATCAAAATCCCTCCTGGACTTCCAGAAAAGATCGCAAAATTTGAGCTCGAAAGAGAGCTGACGAAGAAAAGCTGGAGACTCAAATCTATAAAATCTTCAATTGAAAAGCTAGACCTTTCTGAGGAAGATATAGATAAATTCGAGGATGCGAGGGAAGAGACATGGAAGGAAAGGAAAAAAGAATTGTTGTAGATACTAATGTTCTCATGTCTTCATTGATCAATCCAGAATCGATAGTTTGGAAAGTTTTGGATATCGAAGATATAACATTTTTACTACCTGAGATCGCTG
>CAYSTL010000255.1:0-1634 GCA_964433785.1 uncultured Thermoplasmata archaeon | reverse complement strand
AAACCATCATTGGCAGATAAACTAGATGTCTTCATACAGATAGGTATCGTGGTTTTCATCGCGATAGTAGCTCAGAAGATATTGAGCATCCTAGGAATACTCTAGATATTATCTTCTACAGCATCTAAAAATAGATCGTTTATCTCTCTGGTAGCTACCGTTACCCGTATGTAATCTTTCAATTTTTCATCATCGAAAACACGGATCCTGATACCTTCATCCAGTAAATTTTCGAATAATTCACCCGTATCTACTCCTGAAGGTACCCGTGCAAAAACAAAGTTTGTTTCGGATGAAAGTGGATTGAATCCCATATCTTCAAGTTCCCATTCTATATATTCACGTTCATCTATGGTCTTCTGTACTGCTTCGTCGACCATATCTTTTCTCTCCAAAGCAGAACAGGCTGCTGATAAAGATAAAGTATTGACGTTGTAAGGCAACATGTTTGACAGTATCTCTACACCCATTTCATCTGAAGAAATAGAATATCCTACTCTAGCCCCTGCCAATCCCCACGCCTTTGAGAATGTCTTAACTATTATCAGGTTTGGATGATCATGTATCAAATCGATATAGTTCTCAGAGGAGTATTCTGAATAGGCTTCATCAATTATCACAGGTACATCGTGTTCTAACAAAGAAGAGAGATGATTTCGATCGATAGGTATACCAGTTGGATTGTTGGGTGAACAAAGTATCAATGCATCGACTTCTTCCAAGAACTCAGTATGTGTCGGGACCGTAAAACTGGACGTCAAAGGTATCTCCATTATCTTTCTTTCATTCCTTCTAGCAAAAAAGTTGTACATCTCGTAAGAAGGAACATACGAAGCTATGATACCGTCTTGAGGTATGACAGTTTTGTATATTGTGTCTAGTACTGCATCCGAACCGTTACCGACCACCACCTGATTTACGTGTACATCGTGGTAGTCAGCGAGTTTCTTTTTTAGAGTCTTCCCACTGGGAGAAGGATATTCTGATATCTCACTGTCTAGATCATCCATAATCCCTTCATAGTATTCATCAGGGAGTAAAAAATTTTCATTAGAATCCAGCGGAATCTCGTCACCTTTCTCTGGATATGTTACATCTTTCTTTATCATCTATAATAGATTTTAGAAATCGGTTATAAATTTATGGTTTTAAAATAAGAGAGTTAAGGGTAAAGGTGTTTATAGGTAGGCTCTCTGAGCTTCCCTACCCTTCTCTGATTGTTCTCGCTCTTCTATCTTCTGTTTCACCTTTTTAAGAGCTTCGTCGAAGTGTTTCTTGTGTATCTTGGCTCCTTTGGTTGTCTCTTCTGTTAACTCTTCACCTTCATCGACAAATTCTCTTATGGCCAACATCACCGATTCATTGCATATCGAAGCAATATCTGCTCCACTCATATCGTTAGTTTTATTGGCTAGTACATCTAGGTTCACATCTTCGGCTAGTGGTTTCTTTCTAGTGTGTACTTTGAATATCTCTTTTCTAGCTTCTTTATCCGGCTTATCTACCATTATGTGTCTGTCAAATCTTCCCTGTCTCAACAAGGCTGGATCTATTAGATCTGGTCTGTTAGTAGCTGCTAATACTACAACATCATGCAGGTCCTCTAGACCATCCAGTTCTGTCAGTAACTGTGA
>CAYSTL010000254.1:0-1638 GCA_964433785.1 uncultured Thermoplasmata archaeon | reverse complement strand
ATACTCATGCCTGTTGCAGATGAAGCACAGGAACTAAAAGATAAGCTCATGAACGCAGTGGATGAGGATACGAATGCCTTCGATAAATACATGGAAGCTAAAAAGATGCCAAAGTCGACAGAGGAAGAGAGAGAAGCAAGAAAGAAGGCAATGCAGGAAGGATTGAAACATGCTGTTGAGGTTCCTATGGATACTGCAAAAACCTCTGCAAAGGTCATAGATCTAGCCAAAAAAGCAGCTAAACATGGTAAAAAGGATGCTGTCAGTGACGCACTGGTAAGTGCTCAGATGGCTTACTCAGGTATAGTTGGTGGTATAGCCAACGTTAAGATCAACCTGGGCGATATCAAAGATGAAGAGTTCAAAGAAGAGATGCTCGAAGAGTGCGATAGATTAGAAGAAGATTACAAGGATAAATTGGAAGAAGTAATAGAGATCGCAGAGAATCGGTTAAAGGTGAATGAGTAGTGAAAATCAAGTTTAAAACTACTTAATTTCACAAATACTTTTTATTATTTTTTATTTTCAATGGATAGACATAAATAACTACTCCATCATTTCCACAGCTGGAAGAATGGGAAGAAATAGTGATTATAAACAAGATAATAGTAATAATGGTGATCAAAAGTATGATCAAAGTCAGGTACAACAGCAGCCTAAGCAGCAGTACAACGAAGATGAACCACAGCAGCAGGCACAATACCAACCTTCACCAACGAATAGACCTCCTCCTAGAAAGAAAAAATCCAAGAAAAAGATAATGGCTGTTATAGGTGTGATAGCGATTATCGTAATAGCAGCAGTGTTGAGTTATTTTCTATTCTCAAATAAAAATAACGTACAGGAGACGCCTGAAAGTACTCTTGATGAATATGTTGAAAGAGTGAATGATAAGGACGGTGAAGGATCTTTAGAATTGTTGATACTTGGTCTGATAGAAGATAAAAGCTTAGAGGATAGAAAGGAAACTTATAAGAGTTATATTGATGGTGGTAATCTATCATACTATGATTACGAGATAAAAAATAAAACTTATGAAGAGGACATGAGTTCACAGAATAAAACAATCTTGGATAGTATCAAGGATGAGCTTAAAAATGATTATGATATAGATGTGGAAGATTGCTGTATCCTGGAAGTAGAGTTTACGGAAGAATCAGATGGGGAAGATTACATATCTATGGATGAGCTCCTTTTTATGAAAGTGGATGGTAAATGGTATTTGAGGGAAGGGTATTATTAGAATACAATCAATTAAAATCATCTATCCGCATAATTGAAATAAAGAGAGGGGATTAAAAATAGATTGATGAGTGAAATAGTTGACAAAATATTGACGGAGGGCTTGAGATCTGTCCAGGAAAGTGAATATCGAAAGCTCATAACAGATGTAGTTCCAAAATTAGAGGATGAAAATCTAGTGAAAAAAGATTGGGATGATTTCGTAGTAGTCGGAGACTGTCATGGTGATCTTGGTAGCGCTAGAACTAGTGCAGAATTTGCTATCGAAAGAGGTTTGCCTATCGTATACTTAGGAGATTACGTAGATCGAGGAGATAAACAGTTAGAAACCTTGGCCTATCTAATGGGTTTAAAATTGGATAGGCCAGACAAGACCATACTACTGAAAGGAAATCA
>CAYSTL010000253.1:0-1645 GCA_964433785.1 uncultured Thermoplasmata archaeon | reverse complement strand
GTTGAAGAAGAGAGGACTATCTTAGAAGTTGCTGAAGAACAGGGCATCGAGATACCTACGTTGTGCCATCATAAAGGATTGGAAGATTATGGGCAGTGCAGGATGTGCATCGTTGAGATTGAGAACGATGGCAGTAAAGAGATAGACACCTCGTGTACTAGAAAGGTCGAAGATGGTATGGTGGTCCATACTGACAGCGAGAGATTGAGAAAATATAGGAAGTTGAACGCTGAGCTGTTATTGGCTAAAGTTCCAGATTCGGAAAGAGTAAAAGAAGTTGCTGAACAGGTTGGTGTCGAAGAAGTCAGATTTGAAGAGAAAGACGATGATTGTATACTATGTGGATTATGTGTAAGAGCATGCAGAGATGAGATTGGTGAGAGTGCCATCAGTTTTGTTAACAGAGGTTTTGATAGGAAAGTTACTACACCTTTCGAAATAGATTCCGAAGAATGTATCGGTTGTGGAGCTTGTGCAGACGTTTGTCCCACCGATTGTATCGAGATAGAAGATGAAGGTAATGTGCGTTATATAAAATACTTCAACACTGAAGTTGAACTGTTGGAGTGCGATGAATGCGGGAAGAGATTCGCTCCTGGAAAGGCAATGAAAAAAGTTAGAGAAGAGTTCCCATGGATGAAGGAAGACATGAGGGACTTATGTGAGGAATGCAGGACTGAGAGCTATCAGAAGAAATTATTAAGTAAGACCAAGTGAAAGTAAAATGATAACCATGACAGTAACGGTTAAGTTGATCGCAGGATTAGATGATGCTTTGGGTCTGAAGGGAAACGAGATACAATATGATGAAGTCAGAGATGTAGAGGATATACTAGATAAACTTTGCAAAGAAGACCATGGAAACGAGAAAGAGATATACGAGAATGTGGAAGAGAAAGTAATCAGTGATAGACTTATGATTCTATTAAATGGTAGAAATATTGTGCATCTCGATGGAAAGGATTCTGAGGTCAGTGATGGTGATAAAGTGACCATGTTCCCACCAGTTGCTGGAGGATAGAAAAAATTGATTTTTTTGTTTTTATCCGAGCATTTCACTGTGTGAAATATCTGGATTCTTGTACCTTTTTCTACCAATCGATTCATCACCGTATTCTATAGCTTCATTTGGACACCAGTTTAAACAAGCAAGACACAACTGACATTCGTTATTCCATTCCGGTTTTCCATTTTTAATTTCAATATTTCCAACAGGACATATCTCTTTACATTTACCGCACCCTTCGCATTTATCATCTGTCAAAAAGTTGTCATCGTACTTGTGAAAGAATCTCGAAGCGATCCGATGCATTATACCTGTTCTAAAAATTCTGTTGAACAGTGAGGCTTTTTCATATCCGACATCTTTTTTGTGTTTGATCGTGGAGGTGATCTGGGAAGCCATCAAATTCCATCTTTCATATTTTTCTTTTTGTACATCTTCAGGTTCTGGATCACTCCGTCCGATATGATTAATAGGCATACAGACTTCAAAACCAGCGTCCAAATCTAACCCTTTCTTTTTTAAGGATTTAGAAAAATATCTAAGCGTTGCTCCACTTTCTCCGCCATAATTGATGACAGTAAATATGTGACTTCTCTTCCCCCTTAAAAGAGGGAAGCTTCGAAAGAAGTTTAGTATCAA
>CAYSTL010000252.1:0-1654 GCA_964433785.1 uncultured Thermoplasmata archaeon | reverse complement strand
CTGACATATTATCATTTCTCCCTATGATGATTCGATATTAAAAAATTACCTATAAACTGATATCATTCCCGAGATGTATGTAAATAAAACTATTTAAGCAAGGCTGTTTAACTCGGTTGAGCGTTATTTAACCTGATATCGAATCTAGTACCTCCCAAATCGGAATCTTTTAAAGATATACTACCACCGTAATACTGACTGATCTTCTTGACTAAATAAAGACCAAGTCCTGATCCACTGTAATTTCCCTTCTTGAATCCTTTTTCAAAAATCCTGTCCTTGTATTCCTTCGGTATACCTTCTCCGTTATCTTCTAAAGAGATTATGACACTACCATCTTCTATTTTAGAAGTGATACGTATCTTGTCACCTTTGGAATGGATTAATGAATTTGTAATTAGATTCGAAAAAAGCTCGTTGAGTAAAGATCCACCTCTTACAAGATGACTTATCTCCTGTACTTCTATCTTGAAATCTTCACTGTATTCTTCTGAAAAGATCTTTTCAACAACTTCGTTTATGACCTTGCCTATTTCTACATTTGTTATCTCCTCTTCTTCTAGTTCACTTAAAATCTTTATCTTTTCAATGAGATCGATCCCTTCTTTTGTGTTTCTTTCTGCTTTCTTCAATAATTCAATATCATCTTTGGAGAGGTTGTCGCCCTCTATCAAATTAAGATATCCCTGAACTATCTGGTTTTTGTTCTTAAGATCATGTCTGAGCAAAGAATGTAGAAATTTGAATCTTTTTTCAGAATTTATCCTCTTCAAGGCTTCTTCAGCATGGGATATGAGTAATTCCGCCAATTTTAGATCGCCCTTATTAAATTCATCTCGGTCGAATCCGATAGCCTGGAAAACTCCTTTGTTTCCTATAGGAACGCTGATTCCAGACTTGTACTTTTCTTTAATGGGTTCAGCATCTAAATCTTCACTCGCATTTTCGATCATATATGATTCTTTGTTTTCATATGTTTTTTTCACATATCCACTCTCTGACAAAGGCTTCTGATCGTAAACTCTTTCATCTTCTCGTGATATCTTTTTAAAGAAAACCTGGTCTTCTTCGATGATCTCTATGCTGCATAATTTCTCGAACCCTAAAATATTTACAGCGGTCTCTATGACCAAGTCGTAAACAGCTTCTTCAGAATTACATTTTTCAAACCTGTTAGCAACATCATGAAGTTTTTCTATCTTTTGTTTTTCTTTTAAAATACGTTCCTCGAACCTTTTTCTTTCCCTTATATCCTGAAAATTTTCCATGATATACTGTTTATCACCTATTTCCAATGACTTAGCATTTTTCAGGATAGGATTTTGAGAGCCATCTTTACACTTAATCTTTGTATCCATGCCTTTGAATTCCGTTTTTCCTTTCTCAAAAATGGGACACTTCAAAGATTTAGATCCTTTTGGACAAACTATATCGCATAGCTCCCCTATCAATTCATCTCTCGAATACCCAGTAATCTCACATGTTCTTTTATTCACATCTCTGATTCTATAGTCATCCCCAATAATCAAAGTGCCACTAGTGATGTTTTCGTATAAAGTCTGCAAACGTTTTTCAGATTGCTTCAATTTCTTCTCAGCTTTTTTTCTTTCAGTTATATCCTCTATAGAAACGATCACTTTATCATAGTTATCTA
>CAYSTL010000251.1:0-1677 GCA_964433785.1 uncultured Thermoplasmata archaeon | reverse complement strand
CGACTATAATCTTTGCAAGAAAGAAGGTGTAAAACTTGTCAATCCAGTAGATGAAGCAGGAAAGTTTACCTCTGAAGTTCCACCTTATTCTGGTGAATTTGTGAAGGATGCAGATCCTCAGATAATGGAAGATCTAAGAGAAAGAGGTGACCTTCTCGAAAGGAGTACCATAAGTCACCGATATATGTTCTGCTGGAGATGTGATTCACCCCTACTTAACTACGCTTTAGAAAGCTGGTTCATAAGAACTTCTGAAGAAAAGCAAAAATTGATAGATAACAACGAAGAAGTTACATGGAAACCAGGACATCTAAAACATGGTCGTTTTGGTAATTTCTTGGATGAATTGAAAGATTGGTCCTTGAGCAGAAACAGATTCTGGGGAACACCACTGCCGATATGGGAATGTGAGTGTGGAAATGATCACTGTATAGGTAGTAAAGAAGAACTCGAAGAGATGGCAACTGAACCTTTAGAAGACGATTTCGAATTCCATAAACCATGGGTCGATAGAGTCAAATTGGAATGCCCTGAATGTGGTGGTGAGATGGAACGTGTTGAATATGTTATAGACTGCTGGTACGACAGCGGTAGCGCACCTTTTGCTCAATTCCATTATCCGTTCGAAAATGAAGATAAATTCGAAGATGCATTCCCTATAGATTTCATAACCGAAGCATTGGATCAAACACGGGGTTGGTTCTACAGCCTTCTAGCGATAAGCTCATTACTGTACGATAAACCAGCCTACAAGAGCTGTTTGACTCTAGGTTTGGTTCTAGATGAAGATGGAGAAAAGATGAGCAAGAGTAAAGGAAATGCAGTCGATCCGAACGCTGTCATGGAAGACTTAGGTGCTGATCCAGCTAGATTATATTTCCTGAGTTCCCCAGTTTGGAAATCTACAAAATTCAGTCGTGATCTGGTCCAAGAGAAGATAAGTAAAACTGTGAACACTCTGATGAATGTAGTTTCGTTCTTTACTAACAATGCCAATATCGATGAATTCAGGCCTTCTGAATATGAATTGAATCATGAGATAGACAGATGGTTGATATCAAGATCTAATACATTGATAAAAGATGTCAGAAAAGGTTTAGAAGATCTTGAAGTCCATAAATCTACACAGGCGATAGAAGATTTCATAGATGATCTTAGTAATTGGTACCTCAGAAGGAGCAGAAGAAGATTTTGGGAAGGCTCTGAGGAGGAGAAAGAAAGTGCTTATAATACCTTGTACGATACATTAAAAACAGTCACTAAAGTTATGGCACCATTCACCCCATATCTCAGCGAACGTATGTATCAGAACATAATATTACCCATGGAGGATGGTCCTGAATCAGTTCATATGTTAGAGTATCCCGAAGTGGACGATGATAAACTTGATGAAGATTTAGAAGAGAGCATGGATACAGTGATAAAGATAGCCGAGCTAGGAAGAAATGCAAGGCAGAAGGAAAACATAAAACTGAGACAGCCATTGAAAGAAGCGATAGTGGTAGAATTGAATAGTAAAGCAGAAAACGCAGTAAATCAATTCAAAGATATACTGAAAGATGAACTGAACGTTAAAGAACTGATAGTTTATGAAGATGAAAGTGAACTTACAGAAACTAAGGCAGAACCTAACTATTCGTCATTAGGACCGAAATATAAAGGTGAAGCCAATAAAGT
>CAYSTL010000250.1:0-1684 GCA_964433785.1 uncultured Thermoplasmata archaeon | reverse complement strand
GGTGAGAAAAAATGGTAGAAGTTAAAGAGATAAATCCTGTAACAAGGGTGGAAGGCCATGGTAAGATAACGATACATTTGGATGATGATGGTAGTGTTGAAGATGCTAGATTCCATGTGACAGAATTTAGAGCTTTTGAAAAATTCGTTCAGGGCAGGGTATTATGGGAGATGCCTGAGATGACTTCAAGGATATGTGGGATATGTCCAGTAAGTCATGAACTAGCTGCATCTAAAGCATGTGATGAGTTGGTAGATGCTGACGTTCCAGAACCCGCCCACAAGATCAGAAAATTACTGCACATGGCTCAGATACTGCAGTCTCACAGTCTTTCATTCTTCTATCTGTCAAGTCCTGATCTACTCCTCGGCACCGATGCTTCTCCTGAAGAAAGAAACATCTTCGGGATTTTGAAAGAAAATCCTGAATTAGCTGATAAAGGTATCAAACTGAGAGGTTTTGGACAGAAGATAATCGGTACACTCGGCGGTAAAAAAGTACATCCAGAACTATCTATACCTGGTGGAGTCAATACAAACATGGACAGAGAAGAAGGGAAGGAGATCCTGGAGGAATCCGATGAAATGCTTGATTATCTTTTAGAGACCATCGATCTACTAAAAGATATATATGAGGATATGGGGGATAGGTTAGAAGTCTTCGCCTCAACCTCAACAGGATATATGGGCTTAGTTAACGAGAACGGAGAACTTGAGTTCTATGATGGAAAATTAAGGATCATGGATCCACATGGTATCAAACTTGGTGAAACAAATCCAAAGAACTACGACCAGATAATAAAGGAAAGATCACTAGACTGGAGTTACATGAAGTTCCCATATTATGAAGAACTCGGATTCAAGCGTGGTGTATACAGAGTTGGACCATTGGCTAGGTTGAACATAATCGATGGGATCAGTACAGAATTGGCCCATGAAAAATGGGAAGAATACAGAGACATGGGTAAAAGCGAGATGAAGGAAGGTCCGATGTACTATCATCTCGCCAGGTTGATCGAATGCGTTCATACGGTTGAAAAGATACAGGAATTACTGAAGGACGAAGATATCTATGAAGGAGATATAAATGTACCCACCAAGGCTAAAAGATCAGAAGGTGTCGGTGTGATCGAAGCTCCTAGAGGTACACTGATACATGACTATAAAGCTGACGATTCAGGGATAATAACTGATGCCAATTTTATCGTAGCAACAGGACACAATAACGCAGCCATCAACAGAAGTCTGAAGAAGGCAGCTGAACAGCATATAGATGGTAAAGATATACCGGAAGGAACATTGAACAGGATGGAAAGTGTTATCAGATGCTATGATCCGTGTTTATCTTGTTCGACACATGCGGTAGGGAACATGCCTTTGGAAGTAAAACTGATCTCGAAAGATGGCGAAATTCTAGATAAAAAAACAAAAGATATTTTATAAAAAACCATTTTTTATTATTTTAACGGTTTATTTTATTTATTATTGATACAAAATCTAATTTCTTTTACATTAAATGATATCTGCTTATCACAACCATTATATATTCTATCCATTATCACAAATTCAGGTGGTTTATGTGAAGCACAAGAAATTATTTCTTCCGGGACCAACGGAAGTAAGAAAAGATGTTATTGAAGCGATGGACGAATGGATGTTCGGCCACCGATCGGACAATATGACTG
>CAYSTL010000249.1:0-1684 GCA_964433785.1 uncultured Thermoplasmata archaeon | reverse complement strand
TATTTCACTGATCTATCGTCTGGGAGTAAAGAAGATAACTTACCGAACAGGATAGAGAAGTTGTTCAGGAAAGCTGGGGATGGCCTAGAATATGATGAAGATGATTTAGTTTCTTTAAAACTTCATTTTGGTGAGGCTGGTATCGATACTTATTTACGGCCAGTCCGCGTGAATCCAATTATCAAAGCTGTAAAGAAGGCTGGTGGAAAACCTTTCTTAGGAGATTCCAACACGTTATACACAGGAAGTAGGTCAAACTCTGTCGATCATCACAAGACAGCCCAGGAGAACGGGTGGGTGAGACCTGTAGTCGAAGCACCCGTTATAATAGCTGATGGCTTACATGGTAACGAATTCTACGAAGTTGAGGTGAACGGTAAGCATTTTGATGATGTGAAAATAGGTGCTGGATTCTATCAGTCAGATGCGATCATAGGAGTAAGTCATTTCAAAGGACACGCGATGACTGGATTCGGTGGAACTCTCAAGAATCTAGGTATGGGCTGTGCTTCTAGAGCTGGTAAACTCATGATGCATTATGACGTTGAGCCAGAAGTGGACGTAGAAAAATGTATAGCCTGTGGTGAATGTGCTAAATGGTGTCCTGCTGATGCTATAGAAGTGAAGGAAAATGCAGAGATCGATTTAGATAAATGTATTGGCTGTGGAGAATGTAATATTGTCTGTCCAACAGGTGCGATCCAAGTCGAAGATTCATCTTCAAACGTCGACCTTCAGGAGAAGATAGCAGAGTTCGCACACGGTTCACTCCTAGGTAAATACGATAAATCTATGTTCTTCAATTTCGTCATGGACGTTACACCAGAGTGTGACTGTCCCCCATGGAGAAGTTATCCTATGGTGCCAGATATCGGTGTGATAGCTTCCAGAGATCCAGTGGCTGTAGAACAGGCTGCATATGATCTGGTAAAAGATGAGAAGGGAAGAGACTACGATTCTGGTGTTGACAAGTTCAAAGAAGAACACGGAGTTGACCCAGAGGCGCAGATAGTACATGCTGAGAAGATAGGTATGGGAGAACGAGAATACAAGCTTATCGATATCTCAAAATAAAAAACCATTTTTTTCTTTTAATATACCTTAAATTTATTAGTACCCTGATTTTATGAGGTATTACCGACATAACAGGTGCAGTATTTATGGAAAAAGACGTTATCACAATCGTTTCGGGACTTCCACGCTCTGGTACATCGATGATGATGAAGATGCTCGATGAAGGGGGAATGGAACCTTTAACAGATAATGTTAGGACCGCTGATAAAGACAATCCCAAAGGTTACTACGAGTTCGAAAGAGTCAAAGATCTACCGGAAGATACAGAATGGCTCGAGGATGCTGAAGGGAAAGCGGTAAAAGTTCTAGCAGAACAGATAAAACACCTCCCAGATGGATACGATTATAAGGTAATATTCATGGAGCGTAACCTGGAAGAGATAATAGAATCTCAGAGAAAGATGCTGATACGTCAGGGGAAGGATCCTGACAAGGTATCTAGGGAAGAACTAAGAGACATGTTCACCAAATACAGAAAAATCCTCAAGAACGAGATCAGCAATCATCCAAACATGGAAGTTATTTATGTGAGCTACAACGATATCATGAGTCATCCAGAGGTAAGCGTGGACAGTATCATAGCGTTCCATAACGGTGAACTCGATAAAGA
>CAYSTL010000248.1:0-1703 GCA_964433785.1 uncultured Thermoplasmata archaeon | reverse complement strand
GTTAAAATGGATTAGTTTATAATCCTATGTTTAGAATTGACATACTCCTCCGCCTAAAGTCGGAGGAATTAAAAATTCCTCAGAAAGACGAAGGAATATAATTCCTTTTTTCATTCGGCTAGTATGCCTCATGATCTACATGAATACAGAGTATTCATTCGACATTTGGAAATCTAAAAAGATTTCCGAAACAGACGGAGGCATTCTACCTCGTTTCTATGTAAAAGGAAGAAACAACGTGTGATATGGGATCGATATCAGGTTTTTAATTGTCATATTCAAATATCGGACAAAAATATGTGCAAAAATATTTACTAGAGAGGGTATTTACTTGATCGATCTAAAAATAAAAAGAAGTAGAATAGTTTTTATTGATTTAGATCTCTTTTAAAGCTATCTGAACTTAATATCAGCAGCAACAGGGCAATAATTGCCAGTATAGTACCAAAAAGGAATCCGAAAGAGAATATACCTGCTATCCCGCCTACTATAGCAAATCCGTAACTTCCTTTTCTTATAGATGATATACCACCGATAAGAGCTATTATCGTGCATATCAACATTATTGCTCCTATTATCGTTAGTGTGCCATGAACACCATCTAACAGTTTATCTGTAGTATTTTTGTCTCTACCAAAAGTTACTGCTCCGGTTCCTTCATCCATGGTAAAATCAAATTCTTTACCATCTTTGATCTCCAATTGGCTAGCACCATATACTTTTTTATTATCTTCGTTGAAACCTATTGAAAAGAACGGTAAAAAGCTTTCAAAGATTATTGTTTCATATCCTTCTTTATCAACTCTTATCTCATGGTATCCAGCTTCTATATTTTTTATTTTGTAATATCCCCCTGAATCTGTAACTGCGCTTCGGTCTGTTCCCTCGATAGATACTTCAACACCCTCTATTGCTGATTGGTCAGAATCTAGCACTTTGCCTTCAATATCTATTTCATTCTCACCTATGACCATCCAATCGTCGACATCTTCTATGAAAAAGCCGCTTCCTATCATAAACACAGAAAAAAGCATCCCTAATACAGCAACGATAACCAACAAACTGCCGGCTATTTTAGGTTTATTGCTTTTTCTTTCTGTCTTGAATCCTATAGTATAGTTATCATTTTTGTTCCAGGTGGTCTCTCTTTTACTGTAGCTATCACTTTTTTCTATTCTTTTTTCGTTTTCTAACCCTACGTCATCTTTTTTGTTTTTACTCATCCTATCATCTTCAATAATAGTAGATGATGTAGGGGTTTATAATATCGTGTTTATAATAAAATTAAAGAAAAGGAGATTATATATTATGATAAATCGGAATAATCAATTAGACTTTGAACAAATCGGACATCATTTTAAGAGAAAAAATTACTGGGGCTCACTCGCTTACTTTCTCTTTAAGAAATTCGTCTCTCCATGTATCGAATTCTTTACCATCATAATATAACCTAGAGTAGATTGATTCGAAATGACCTTTTTCTCTGAGCTCATCTTCTATACTGTGTATTTCATCCAGAGTCTTTCCCCATACATTAGCAGCTAACTTATTTGGTACATTGTTTGCAAGGAATACAGAATTGAGGTATGGATAGAATTCGTTCAGCATATCATTCATTATTTTTTTTCTGTCATATCCTGGTTTGAGATCAAGTTCAAAGAATGTGATAAAATTACTAGACTGCGTCGGTCTCAACTCTATAC
>CAYSTL010000247.1:0-1703 GCA_964433785.1 uncultured Thermoplasmata archaeon | reverse complement strand
TTTCTTCGATACGTGTAACAGTCCATCCTTGAAGTCTAGACCGGTAGCTATATTATCAGAAAGCATGAAGTGACTGTCCAAGTCAGCGTACTTGATGTTCTCACTGCTCAGATTGAAGTGAGTGCCACCTGCTATAGAAGGAGTGGTCTCACCCATACAACCGACCATGGCATCAACACCGTGTTCCTCTATTACCTCGACTATCTTTCTTCCACCGGTTATCCCACCACATTTCATAAGTTTGATGTTGACCATGTCTGCTATCCCTTCTTCACAGATCTTCTCAGCCATTTTATGATCTTTTATGGTTTCATCGGCCATTATCGGGATGCTGCTTTCCTGCGTCACTTTTTTCAGACCTTCTAAGTCATCTACATGGACCGGCTGTTCGATGAACTCTATTCCCAATGATTCCATCTTTTCAGCGAAGGTGATAGCTTCCTCGGGCTTGTAGGCTTGATTAGCATCGACCCATATGTCTATGTCTTCACCAACCTCTTCTCGTACCGCTGATACTCTTCTTATATCTTCAAGTAGACCAAGACCAACTTTTATCTTGATGGCCTTGAAACCCTGATCCATGAACTCCTGAGCATGCTCTCTCGCTTCGCTTACAGTCATCAATCCTATGGTCCTGTCTGTCAACACCCCCTTTTCTTTCCCATCGAAAAGTTCGAAAACTCTTTTTCCTTCTATCTTTCCTTTCAGGTCGTAAAGGGCCATATCCAGGCCTGCTAAAGCTGCAGGATCGTTTTTGTGTTCTTCGTGAAATTTTGACCATGTTTCTTCTATATCTATATCTTTACCTACGATCTCTTTCTTCATTATGTTGAGAGCTTTGAGTATAGATTCCGTCGTCTCATCGGTGACACCGTTCGGTGTAGAGTTACACCATCCTACATGATCACCTGAAGTAACTTTCACAAGAACATTTTCTGCTGTCAATTCTGAACCTGTAGATATCCTGAAAACCTCGTCTCTATCTATCGCTATCGGGATAATTTCCATATCATCAATTTTCATCTAAATACACCTCGTAGTAATAATCACAAAATTCTGTTAAGGGACATTTTTCACATTTAGGAATCCTAGGTTGACATATATTCTTTCCGAATTCAACCATCAACCTGTTTATCTCTATCCAGTACTTTTTAGGGATTTCTTCTTCTAAAACTTTTTCAGTTTCCTCTGGATCTTTGGTATCGGCTATACCTAATCGATTACTTATCCTGTGTACATGGGTATCCACTGGAACAGCTGGTTCACCGAATCCATAAACGAG
The DNA here is from genome assembly GCA_964433785.1 of uncultured Thermoplasmata archaeon. GTDB lineage: Archaea > Thermoplasmatota > Thermoplasmata > Halarchaeoplasmatales > Halarchaeoplasmataceae > CAYSTL01. The sequence continues at coordinate 421 of CAYSTL010000247.1, read as the reverse complement.
CACACAATTAGCAGTCTTCCGTCCGACTCCTTCTAGATCAAGTAGCTTATCGATATCTTCTGGAACTTCATCCTCATATTCTTCATGAACAATTCTTGCCGCTTCTTTGATCCTCTCTGATTTGACGTTGTAGAATCCAGCCGGTTTGATAAGTTCCTTAACATCCTCTATCGGGGCTTCAGCCAGATCTTTCGGTTCTGGATACTCTTCGAAAAGAGCTTTGGACGCTTTATGTGTGTTAACGTCCTTGGTCCTTTGTGAGAGTATAGTTGAAATCAATACTTCGTAAGGATTCCTATCTGGTGTTGTATCGCTGTCAGGATCCTTGCCCGGAAAGGCACCGATATTGAATTCGTTCTTCAACCGTTTTATCATCTCTTCATAATCCATATTTTCCCTCTTTTCTGATATCTCCTAATAG
>CAYSTL010000246.1:0-1738 GCA_964433785.1 uncultured Thermoplasmata archaeon | reverse complement strand
AGAAGAGGATATCCTGGTTACATGTACACCGATCTTGCTAATATATACGAGAGAGCTGGTAGGATATTGAACCGAGAAGGTTCTATCACGATGATCCCTATCTTGACCATGCCTGACGATGATATAACTCATCCTATTCCTGACCTTACAGGATACATTACGGAAGGTCAACTAGTGTTCGCAAGAGAATTACACAGAAAAGGTATCAGACCTCCGATAACTCCTGGTGAAAGTCTGTCAAGGCTGATGCAGCAGGGTATCGGTGAAGAAAGAACGAGGGAAGATCATGCTGATGTCAGTAATCAGCTGTATGCAGCCTACGCAGAAGGTCTTGATCTGCGTGATCTAGTGGCTGTTGTCGGTGAAGAAGCCTTGAGTGAACGTGACAGAAAATATCTTGATTTCGCTGAAGAGTTCGAAGAAAGGTTCATCAATCAGGGTGAAGACGAGGATAGAAGTATAGACGAAACGCTTGACCTTGGTTGGGATCTACTGACTAATATACCAAAGAGAGAGCTCAAGAGGATCGACGAGAAGTGGATCGACAAGTACTATCCAGAATAGAAACAACTTACCTCCCGTTGATGGGAGGAAAAATGATTTTTATTTTATTTTGTAAACTTCATCGTTAGGTCTTACTCTTTCTTTTACCTTTATACCTACATCATCTCCAGGACCTACTTTTTCAACACTATCCTGTTCTATCTGCATTGATTCGATCTTCTGTTCAAAATCGGTATGCTCTCCTTTGAAATGTAAGATATCTCCGATCTCGACTTCTCCAGAATCTATTTTGATAGCTGCAACACTTGGCTTCTTGAAGTATTTGAACACTTCCCCAACTTTTTCCTCCATATCTTATCACCTTTATTAGGTATATATGAATTAGTGTGATTAATTTTTTATGCCTTATTATTTTCTTCTTCCCATGAACGGGATCAACATCCCTACCTTCTTTTGATAGTTCCTGTACTCATCTCCGAACTCGTAAGTTAAGATGCTTTCTTCGTATTTAGCTATCGAGTAGTATCCTAAGATTCCTGGTAAGAGGGGTAGTAGAATTAGACTCTGAAAGATCAGTTGGAAGGCTATGAAGTAATAGATGTAAGAAGCGTACAGAGGATGACGGACTATTTTCTGACCTAATCCCGTTTTTAGTTTAGACGGCACTCCCCATGATATCGCTGACTTTCCTCTCTCTATCCTTCCTAGGATTTCTACAGTGGTTGCGAATAAGACTAAGATCAAACCTATGATCTGTAGATATGTGGAATAATTGAGTGAGTATGAAAACTGTTCGATAAATTCTGAGGAGAATATGAGATAGTAAATGGGCCATATTGTGAAGAATATCCAAAAATAGATCGTAGAGAAGATAGAGACCAAGATCGTAGGTTTACTGCGTTTCCATATATCGTATTCACCGGAATCTTCTTTCTGTTTAGATTCATTGTTCTTATATGCGAGAACTTCTAAAGGTAGATGAATAGCTATGTAAATTATCGCGTTAGCTGCTAAAAAATAAGCTATGATATCGTAGCTAATCATCCCTCCTCACCCTTACAGATTCGTTTTAAGGGCTTAGAAAGGTGTCTTCTTGCACATACTGGTGTTTCATAGATCTTTTCTTGTAAATCTCTTTCTTTTACCTCGTATTCTGCCTCATCTTCATCTGCTTTTGTCCTGCATCTTTTACATCTATAACCGGCATTCTTACCCATAGACGACATGTTCTTAC
>CAYSTL010000245.1:0-1765 GCA_964433785.1 uncultured Thermoplasmata archaeon | reverse complement strand
CCATATAAAAAATAAAGATATTAAATTTATTTGGTCGCTCAATTCACATCTATGTTAGCACTTTTGAATCTATTTTTTATCGCTTTATATTTCCTTCTTCCATCAATCTCATCCTCTATCTCATCCAAATATTTAACAAAAAAGTCTTCTTTCTCTTCACAAAGTATTTCAGCTAAATCATCCCAATAGATCATACTTATTTTATCTCTTACTTCCTTCACAAATCCACCGAAGTACTGAGGATAACAACTTTCGTTAATTCGACAGGGGTATTCCTTATTGATCAGATCATTATATTTGACCAGATTCTTCCCAGTATACTTGTTTATGTAGTTGTAATATGTCAGATCATACTCATTTATAACCCTAGGACAGTTCAATATATATCTAAAATCCCATCCATCGTACAAACTATCTTCATGATTAGTAAGCAGAAACGCCGATTCTAGACCCTTTATTATCTGATTGATCTTCGGATATTTTTTAGTACTCCTGCTTATGTCGCTATCCAGTTTGGACTCGAAAAATACAAACATTTTCTCGAAAGGCAGTATCAAAACAGCGTCAAACTTTACCCACCTATTCATACCTGATAGATCTAGAAAAGATAATTTTCTAAAAGGGTCACCACCATGAAAAGCACTATTCATTATACCGAATTCAAATAATAGTACAGAATTCCTACTATCGATATCGGCTAAATCTGTACTTTTCTCTAAAAGATTCTCAAACAATTTTTTCTTCCCATTATCATTATTATACAATTCATACCCAGCTCTTATATTATCGAAAAAATCCTGAGTCCATCTTGATCTTCCATCTCTAGGTTTCGTCTTTAGATCATCTACCTGTATCCAATCATCTAGATTTCCAAAAATGAAAAGTGTAAGTGAATTTTCTGAATTTAGATTAAAAAAACTATTTTTGTGATCTCTTTCTTTCAATAGAGATTCTTTTCTATTTTGAGTAAGGCCGTAGCATAGATTCCAATCATTCTTTAGAACATCTGTACCCATCAGTGTCCGATGAATATCCAGTTTCCTATGATTATCAATGTTGTTCTTCATAAACCATAGAAACACTAATATGTTTCATATAAAAAATGAATATTAAGAGGTAAGTGAAAGTAAATGTGGAATCAAGAAAATGATGATTCAGTTATATATAAGACAATTAATTTTTGCACCTAATAATAAACAATAATAATATAAAGGAGGGGACCTTTGTTTAGAGTGAGGTAGTCCCTTTTTAGGGAAAAACAGGGGTCCTCTCCTGTTAGATTTATATCATTAATAACCGGTCACTCAAGTTATTTATAAGTTTTCTACAAATACCATACTTGAGGCAATATTTTGAAGTGAATTTTCTCTATAAACACACCTAACGGATATATAATATCAACTTATATTGGATATAATAACAGCGTTATTCCAATAACCATGCCTAAAGCTTATATATGGCATATTAATAGCCTTGATTGAAAAGGTGAATATATGGACGAAACTCTGTGTTCGGTAGAAATAGTAAAAAGCAATGGATCATTCAAAGCTAAAGTACAAACTAGTATGGGCAGATATGTCGAGTATACCAACGAAGACTTTGAAAATCTACTCGAAAGAGTATACGAAGACATACAGGAAGAGATGGAATCCGCGATATTCGATCAACAGATGGAACAGCAGATGATGCAAGGATAAACCTAGAAAAATAAAAAGAGGAATCGCTGTAACAGTTTAATCTATCCCTCTATAATTTTTTTCATTGA
>CAYSTL010000244.1:0-1780 GCA_964433785.1 uncultured Thermoplasmata archaeon | reverse complement strand
CCCTCAATCAGTTCTTTTTATTTTATATCTTCTTAATAGTTAAAAAGGTTCGACTGGATATAACCATTTACATTATTCTTAATCGATATATAAGGACCATTAACCAAAGTATAAATAAAAGTTATACTATATTCTAACTTGTGGTTAGAATGTTTACCAAAGAGAGAAAGGTAGGTCCTAAAGGTCAGGTTGTCATCCCTAAGGACTTTCGAGAGGAGATGGGTATACACTCTGGTAGCAAAGTCCAGTTCGAATTCACCGAAGATGGGATCATCATCAAAAAAGAAGACGAAGAGACAGAAAAAATCTTTGAAAATATAGCTAAAAGCGGAAAAAAGATCACTGGAGATATCCATCCTCATGAAGCGTACGAATCCGAACTGGAGGAGAGAAATTGAGATACATCGATTCGAATCTTTTCATATATGCTGTCCTTAACGATGACGATAAAGGCGAGAAGGCTAGAGAGTACATCAAAAAGATAAGAAAAGGGAACGATGCAGTCTTCACTTCCGTCCTGACATTTGATGAGGTTTTTTGGATAGTAAAAAGAGAGAAAAGTGAGGAGAACGCTTTAAAAGCAGGAAGAGCGATGCTTGAGATGAAAAACCTTCAATTTGTCGAAGTTGATACATCACTGCTCTGGGACTCTTATAAACTGATAGAAAAACACGGGATAGATCCTAGAGATTCCATTCATCTAGCCTGTGCTCTAAAAAAGGATGCGGATAAGATTATTTCGGAGGACGATGACTTCGATAATATCGATAAAGTTGAAAGAGAATGGATCCTCTGAAGTGAGAAAGTGCTCCTTAAATATTGACCATTAAAATCCCTTAATTTCATATGAGAAATATTTAAGTATCGGTAAACAAACCTACAACTGTGAGGAGAGTGATGTTATTTTTATATTCTAAAAAATCTTTCATTTATCCCTATCAAATTCTGTAATCATTAATATTGAAAAGCAATACATCTCTCATTGTAAGAGCTTCTCTTTTTCTTCTTCTTTGAATAGGTAATTGTCCTTTTCTTCTAAGGCCTCGATGATCTCCTCTATCTCATTCGAATCTGAACTTTGTGACTTCTTCATCGCTAATAATAATCCAGGTATAGAGACCGTCGTGATACCCATATTTTCAGCAACACCTGATGCTTTTCTATCGTTCATCAAAAGCAGATCATCCTTTTCAGCCAGATCGATGCAGGCTTTCTCTCCTTCTCCCAGTCTTTCTTCGAAATTTACCTTTTGATCTTTTTCGACCACTTTGATGTAGTCTTTGTCCTTTATCTTCGCTGCTAGGCCTGCTCTAGCTATTTCATTCAAAACCTCAATTGGGATGTAAAGATTATCTTCACCGTAAAAATCCTTTATCATCCGCAGGTGTCCTATCTTCAAAAAAGCACTTAAAACGTCAGAATCCAAGATGATCATTTTCTGTACTCCAGACTTGCATCAGTACCCTGAAGACCTGTCGTCTTTCTCTCCACACCTCTTTCAGCTAATTCTCGTTTAAATGTTTCGTAATCCATATCAGCTATCTCAACTGCTCTGCCAAGACTTACCTTCTCTTTTCTATATAGAATGACTGCTAACTCAATCCTTTTTTCTTTGTTAGCCGCTAGGTAAGTGTTCACCGCCTCCTTGATGAACTCTTCCTTGTCTTTGAATCCTATACTAACGGCTTCATCCAACTTCATATCGAACAGTGATGTACTCATATATTTCAATCATGTTTTTTCCTATTTATTAACTTTTTCTCGGAATCTTTTGAATAAT
>CAYSTL010000243.1:0-1809 GCA_964433785.1 uncultured Thermoplasmata archaeon | reverse complement strand
AGGATGTTCTTTAGCTTTATCTTCTAAAAGTTTGCCAATGGTGGTTTTCATAGATGTAACCTCTCTGTACATTAATAAAAATAAATGATATAAGTGTTGTGATTGGTCTATATATATTTCACTAACTTCAAGGTACTTTTATCCCAACAGCGACATATCCTGCATGACCCAGAATATCAAAAGAAGGTCTAATACCTCTTTCAGAGACCTTCATTTCTCTTTCTATACTTTCGAACGATTTGATGTCTATATAGTTATGCTTTCTCATCTCTTTGACTGCTTTTTCTAATTGATTGGTAGACGGCATGTAACCTGCAAAATATCCGCCGTTTTTAAGGCATTCATCCGCCATATCAAGGGCTGTCCAGGGTTCAGGAATATCGACAACAAACGCATCTACATCTCTTTGTTGGACATCCTCTGTCACATCACCTACTTTTCCTTCCCATCCTTCATCTATTTTTAAATTCCTAAGGTTGTTTCTAGCCACATCTAAAAAGTCTTCTCTTATTTCATACGTAAAGACTTTACCATCGGGACCAACTTTGTTCAATAAAATGGAAGATAAAACACCTGAACCTGCTCCACCTTCGACAACTCTATCCCCACAGCTTATGTTGCAGTGATGGGCTATCAGTGCTCCCATCCTGGGTTGTACAATCTGGGCTTCCCTTTTGATGATCTCAGGAATGTCATCGATAGCTGGTCTCAACAGTCTGTATTCGTTCCTACCTAGCTCGACGGATTCTCCCCATTCAGCATCGATAAATCTCTCTGTATCAACTATCCCGATCCCAGAAACCTTTTTGGTCTTTCCATCCACTTCGCAGAGCTGCATATCTTCTTCATTCCAGAGTACAACAACATTATCCTTTTCGATCATCTAAATACCTCTTATTGTTTTTAGTTTAATTCACAATTTCTATTTTGGATATCTACAAGCAGAAAGAATATAAGTTACTTTTATTTATTATGGATGGATGAGTCTATCTTCGCTTATCAAGGATTTCAGAGATAATTTTTATGACCTTGTGGAGCAGATACCTGAAGGCAGTGTGACAACATACGGAGATCTAGCACAGGCGTTGGGGGATAAAAGGGCTGCTCGAGCAGTTGGTAGGATGTTGAATAAAAATCCCAGGCCCATCGAAGTTCCCTGTCATCGTGTTGTAAGATCTGATGGGAGCATCGGAGGGTATGCAAACGGTGTTGACAAGAAAATAGAATTATTAGAAAAAGAAGGTTTGATCATAGCCGATGATAAAATAAAGAAATTTGATCAAAAGCGATTTGATGATTTTACTGCTGGGCATCCTTTAAAAAATTTGAGGAAAAAGCAGTTAGATGATAGAGAAAAAATAGTAACTGAAGATCATATCAATTATGATGGTGATACATTAGTAGGTGGGGTAGATGTCTCTTATGAGGATGATACTGCTTTTTCTTGTTTGACATTATTCAAGTATGGAGAAAAAATAGGTACAATAACAAGAAAGAGCGATGTAAAATTTCCATACATATCGACATACCTTTCATTCAGAGAAGGTCCGTTATTGATAGATTTGATAAAGGATGTAGAGGAAAAGCCAGATTTGATCATGGTGGATGGGAACGGTGTGATGCACCCTAAAGGTATAGGGCTGGCATCCCACGTTGGTGTTTTGTTGGATATTCCAACAATAGGTGTCGCTAAGAGTAAACTATGTGGGAAACAAATGAACGAAGTCGATGACGATAATACTCAATCTAGGATAGAATTAAACGGAAAATTAATAGGTTATGCCTTATTGAGTAGTGATAGAGCGAAAA
>CAYSTL010000242.1:0-1857 GCA_964433785.1 uncultured Thermoplasmata archaeon | reverse complement strand
TGCGTGATAGGTGGAAGGATATCAGAAGGGATGGATTTTCCAGGAGAACAGCTGGAAGTAGCTATCGTAGTTGGAATACCTTATCCAAAACCGACCGCTAGACAGAAAGGACTGCAGCACTACTACAACATGAAGTTCAACAAGGGATGGGAATACACGGTCAAAGCTCCTGCAGTTAGAAAGATACTCCAAGCTACCGGTAGATTGGTCAGGAGTGAGAACGACCTGGGAGCTTCACTGATTTTGGATGAAAGAGCTATCCATTTCAAAAAGTACTTACACGAACTGAAGCTGGTGGACTATCCTGCAGAGGCTATAAACATATTTTTCGAGGAAAAAGAGCAAGATTTATAATGCAGTTCAATGTGACTAGAAAACGATGCATAAAATTTGCGATGTTGACATGGAGAAGCACATTTTAGAGGAGAACGAACAGTTGGCTGAGGAGAACCAAAAATTGTTCGATGATAAAGGTGTTAGAGCTTTCAATTTTTTAGGAGCTATAGGTTCCGGTAAAACATCTATCATAGAAAGGTTATCTGAAGGACTGGATGGTTACAAAGCTGGTGCTCTAGCTGGAGATGTGACAGGTCAGGACGACCACGATAGGTTCGTCGAGAAGGGTATGTCATCAGTAGCCATCAACACGGGCAAAGATTGTCACCTTGACGCACATTACGTGAGTCACGCTTTGGAAGATATAGATTTGAATGAATTAGATTTTCTATTCATCGAAAATGTAGGTAATCTGATATGTCCAGTTGATTTTCCATTGGGAACAGAAGCTGATGTGGTGATCGTCTCGGTAACAGAAGGAAACGACATGATCAGGAAGCATCCGCTCATATTTGCACAATCCGATCTAGCAGTGGTCAACAAGGTCGATCTAGCAGAACCCATGGACGTCGATCTTTCAGTTATAGAGGAAGATTTCAAAGAAATAAATCCACACGGAACGTTGATAAAAACTAATGCAAAAGAGGGAAAAGGTATTGAGGAGATCGCTGAGTTCTTAGATATCCCTTACCAATCGTAATCCCATTCTACTTCATCTATTATCAGGTCAGCCACTGAAACTTCACTTTTATCCGTTTCGATCGTATCGGTACAGAAGACTTCATCACATACTTTGTCCAGCTTTTTGTCTGCCTCACTGACGAACAGTCCGTGAGTGCATCCTGCGTACACTTCTGCAGCACCTTGGTCCCTCAACTGTTTTGCAGCCTCTCTCATGGTACCGCCTGTAGAGATTATGTCGTCCAATATCACCACTGATTTACCCTCAACATCTAGATTCTTCGTCTTGATCTCAACGTTATCGCTGTCGATCCTCGTCTTTTCCAGATAATCCCATTTAAGATCGATCTCTTCAGCAGCTTTCTTCACTCTGTCCACACTACCTTCATCCGGAGATATCAGTATATCAGGATCGTACTTCTTTGAGTACTCCGCTAACGCTGGCATCGCTGACATGTTAGAAGAACGTATCTCGAAGAAATTCAAGATATCTTTGGAATGTATGTCTATCGTGTAGAATTCGTTTGCATCCACTTCTATCCTCTTAGCTATCGATCTTGCACTGATAGCTTCACCATCTTCGAATCTCTTGTCCTGTCTTGCGTAGGAATAGTACGGGACTACTACGGAAACGGCATTGGCACCGTTCTCCCAAAGAGCGTCTAAAATCATGTACAGCTCCAGCAGCCTTCTATTTGGATATGTGGTCTGTACTAGAACGCAGTTATGATCTTTAACATCACCTTTCAATTTTACGTATAATTCTCCATCTGGAAATACTTTAGATTTAACGTCTACAGAATCAATATCTAACTTCTCCTCTAACTTCTCACAAAGTTC
>CAYSTL010000241.1:0-1880 GCA_964433785.1 uncultured Thermoplasmata archaeon | reverse complement strand
CTTATCGAGATCAATGTCCCGATCTGAAGAAAACTCATACCATTCTCTAAAAAGAATAGATATAGAAATGGTTCAAAGAATCTTAGATTCTTCAAAAACCCGTAAGAAGAAAACTTGAACAGCATTACCTTTTTGTAGTCCCACATCTCCAACCTGGATTATAACGGAGAAATATAAATCTAATCATCATCTTTTATCGATTTATTTGCCCTATCATATAGCATGGAAAATGATATAATTAATATCCCACTTAACAAAATACCACTGATCACATCGGTAATATAATGAACACCTAGTATAACTCTAGAAGCCCCTACAGCAGAGGCTGAAATCAAACATATAATGAATAAAATAAAATTATTTTCTTTTTTGTATAAGATCTGGTAAAAAACATATAATCCGATAAAAAAAGTAAATGCTCCAACAGTGTGTCCACTAGGATAACTGTATCCTGATGCGTAAAAAGAGGTAAAATTAGGTCTAGGTCTGCTCAATAAAAGTTTTATTAATCTAAAAATTGGTAATAAAGATAACATCATCCCTCCAAAATATACTGACAACAAAACTTCTTCTTTAAAAATGAAATATACTATTATAAAAATAGAAGCTGATAATAGGATGTACCCATTACCCATCCGAGTGATGTATTTCATTAATGTAAATATGTTTTCCTCAGGATCTGAAGATAATTTTCTGGAGATGTTTTTATCGATACCATCGGTAAGTCCGAAAGCCACTAAAACAGTCAGAAAACAAAATAAAACAATAAAAATTACTAAGATATGAAAGTATCTTTCCTGATCTATTGTTCCATTCATCAGTAAAGACAAAGATAGTTATGATTATTTATTTTTTCTATATTTCGAGCTATTAAACAAAAATTAATTAAATTTGTTTCGTATTATCCTGTTATAAAGAGGGATAATAATTATGGAGGAAGATTCAATTCACAAACACGATATCATAGTTGTGGGTGGAGGCTTATCAGGGTTAAGAGCAGCCATTGAGGGTGCAATGGAAAATAAGGATGTAGCAGTTTTATCTAAAGTATATCCTCTCAGATCACACAGTGTAGCAGCCCAGGGTGGGATAAATGCAGCTCTAGGTAATGTGGAAGAAGAAGATTGTTGGAAAGATCATGCTTTCGATACTGTGAAAGGTTCGGATTACCTCGCAGACCAGGATTCGGTGGACATACTAACAAAATATGCTCCTGATGCTGTACTAGAGCTTGAACATTGGGGTACCGTATTTTCAAGGATGGATGATGGAAAGATAGCCCAGAGACCGTTCGGTGGGGCTGGTTCTCCGAGAACATGTTATGCTGCAGACAGAACTGGTCATAATCTGCTTAATACTCTTTATGAGCAATCTATATCTGAAAATATTACATTCTATGACGAATATTTCGTCACATCATTGGTTACAAAAGATAACCGGTGTTTGGGATGTACTGCTTTAAATATAGAAAATGGAAAAGTACATGGTTTTTCATCGAAAGCTTTGATTCTAGCAACAGGTGGATACGGCAGGATATACAACCGTTCTACTAATGCTTTGATCAATACAGGAGATGGTGCTTACCTTGCTCATAAAGCAGGAGTAGGACTGGAGGATATGGAGTTCATACAGTTCCATCCTACGACTTTATACGGTTCCAATATACTGATAACAGAAGGAGCTAGAGGTGAAGGAGGTTATCTTAGGAACAACGAAGGAAAACGATTCATGAAAGACTACGCTCCAGAGACCATGGAATTGGCTCCGAGAGATATAGTTGCCAGAGCCATAATAACTGAAGTCGAAGAGGGACGTGGTTTTGAAGATGAGTACGTACATCTGGACTTGACTCATCTGGGAGAAGAAAAGATAGATGAAAG
>CAYSTL010000240.1:0-1914 GCA_964433785.1 uncultured Thermoplasmata archaeon | reverse complement strand
TTAGTTGCCATCGTAATTGGAGAAAAATCCCTCCTTTATTAGACTTTCGGAAAAACGACATATGCATGTATTATTATTTAATAGTAACATAATTGTTAATACATTTTACGACATCTGCCATATTTTCTTCAACTTTTTAAAAATGACTGTACAACAGAAAATTACATAAATAATTATATAATGAACAAGACTAAGCATTAATAATTAGGTGGTTAGATGTCAAATGATTTGAGTTCAGATGATAGAGGTAATCTTGAAACATTGTTAGACCCTGATAGTATAGCAATATTCGGCGTGTCTCTTTCAGATGATGAGAAGATGGGAAATATAATATATGATAACGTGAAAGATTCTGGGAGAGATATATTTGCAATAAATCCTAAGGCTGAAGATCAGGAAGGATTTTACAGCTCAATAAAAGATTTGAATGAGAAAATTGATTTAGCTATTTTGGCCATCCCTTCGAAATATGCCTTAAAGGCAGTCGAGGACTGTGTTGAGGCAAAGGTCGGTTCCATCATATTAGTAGCTGGTGGTTTTGGAGAAGTTGATGAAGAAGGAAAGGAAGCCGAAGAAAAGATAAAGAAAATGCTGGAAGGAACTGATGTTAGATTACTCGGACCCAACACTATGGGTATCCTTATCCCGCCTGTGGACCTAGACACCTTCTTTTTACCTGAAGAGAGGGTCAAGAGACCGAAGGAAGGAGGTATAGCTTTCATCTCTCAAAGCGGATTCATGGCCACACCGTTCATGGAGACGTTATGTGCTAATAATACCGGTCTTTCCGGTTTTGTTGGTATTGGTAATAGATTAGATATAGACGAGGTAGAACTTTTAGAATATTTTGCTGAGGATGAGGAAACTGATGTACTAACACTATACCTCGAAAGTCTTTCAGACGGTAGGGCCCTTTATGAAAAGGCTAAATCGATAGTCAAAGACAAACCGATAGTCCTTTTAAAAGGTGGTAGAAGCAGCGTGGGAAAACAGGCTACTCAATCTCATACAGGTTCACTTGCTTCGACATCTGATAGAGTCGTGAGAGGAGTATCAAAACAAGCGGGTATGATACGCGCTTATGATGAAAGAGAGCTCACTGATTTTGCAGAAGCTCTTGCATACAACGAGCCGATAATGGGTGAGAATATCGCAGTAGTCAGCAGCGCTGGTGGTACTGGAGTCATTGCATCAGATTATATCGAAGACACAGACCCGGGTTTAGGCTTGAATATGCCATCATTCTCTGAAGAGATTGAAGAAAGACTTAGTGAAGCAACATTGCCTATAGCTTCCGTATCAAATCCTATTGACCTGACTGCTAACGTTACCGATGAGATGGTCGGGGATGTTATGGAAATCCTACAAGATGCTGATAATATAGACGCAATCCTATTCTATGCGTTATTCCAATCTCCTTATGTTGGAGAAGGAATGGTCGATCATGTTTCTAAATGGTATCATGAAGGAGATAAACCTATAATAGTAGCATGTATAGGAGATTTAACAGGAGATGAATGGAGAAAAAAATTCCACGAGAATGGAGTTCCTGTGTACCCTAGTACAAATAGGGCTATCAGGTGTTTAGATATCCTTGTACAGAGGGGAAGAATTTTGAGGAACTTCGATGGAGAAAGTTGATGGATAAAAGAGAGACTTTCAGAAGAATACTCCATTCAATGGCATGGATATATCTTATCTTTTACCTTTTCCCCTCTTATATATTTGGTATACATCGAAAAATACTCCTTCTAGTATTCGTTTTAATAATCTTAAGCTTCGAAGCATTCAGGATATATTTTGGATTTGAAGTATTTGGGATGAGGAGTTATGAAAAGAAGCAGATCGCAGCTTATGCCTGGGCTACTATGGCAGCAGCTGTCGGTTTGTTATTTTTCCCAATTCATTTGACCG
>CAYSTL010000239.1:0-1915 GCA_964433785.1 uncultured Thermoplasmata archaeon | reverse complement strand
GTGTCATGACGTCATCTCCAACATCATATGGTATCTTGTCATTACCACCATATACGGAAGATGAAGATGCATAAACTAGATTTTCCATATTATTATGTCTAGCTATCTCTAATATATTTGTAAATCCTTCCAGATTAGATTTTTGATAGGTATGTGGGTCTTCGATGGAATGTCTAACACCTGCTTGAGCAGCTAGGTGACAGATTCTATCTATTTCATTTCCATCAAATATCTCTTCAAGTTTTTCATACTCGCAGAGATCGTTAGGATAAAATGTATAATCATCATACTCTTCTAAAATAGAATTTCTATCGATCTTGAGCTGTTTAGAATAGTAATCATTCAGATTATCTAGACCGATCACTTCCTCTCCATCTTCCAACAACTGTTTCGCCACATGGAATCCTATGAATCCAGCAGATCCAGTTACAAATGTTGTCATGTTTATCAGAATATAAAAGGACTTTATTAATATTCCCTTTTTATCTTACAGGTCAGAAATCATGACCACATTTTCCGCATTCGGCCAACCCCCACATGGATTCAACGGCTTCTTCTGGGGTCTGATAAACAGGAATACCTTCTTCTTCGATCTTTGCAGTTATCTTGTGAGTGTATTCACCACCAGGAGCTACACATATGATAGGTTTTTCGTATTCCTGCATCTCTGATATCTTTTCAGCGATATCCTCATCCAATGCTGGTGATTGGAAAAGACATATCACTATCAATCCATCGGTATTGGCATCTTCCAAGACGATCTCCATCGCTTCATGATATCTCTCTGAGGGTGCGTCACCTATTATATCGACAGGGTTCTGAGTAGTGGCATGTTCTGGAATCTTTCCGTCTTCGATCGATCTCTTAAATTTTCTTCTTGTAGTTTTAGTAAAGGAAGCCAGGTTCATCCCTATATCTACTAATGCATCAGTTGTCATCACCCCTGCCCCGCCACCATTAGTGACTACAGATATATTGCTACCTTGAGAAGGTGGTTGACATGAAATAGCTTTTACCAGGTTGAATAATTCTCTCAGACTGTAAACTCTTATCACTCCAGACTGCTTGAATGCACCTTTGTAAACACCATCTTTACCTGCCAAAGAAGCGGTATGAGATGAAGCTGCTGATGACCCCTCACTTGTTCTACCGGATTTTAATGCGATGATCGGTTTATCGCATCTTTCAGCAGCCTTCATGAACCTTCTACCGTCTTTAACACCTTCTATGTAATATGTGATAACCTCTGTTTCTTCATCCTCATTCAAATATTCTATCAGATCAGCCTCGTCGATATCGGCTCTGTTTCCATAACTGACGAACTTACTGACTCCAATATCGACTTCGGAAAACCAGTCAAGAATTGCAGCACCGAAGGCACCACTCTGAGAAAGGAATGCAACACGTCCTTTATCAGGTCTAGCTTGTCTTTCAGGAGGATTGAAAATAGTATCTAAGCCGATCTCTGGATTATAAACTCCTAAACAATTAGGGCCGATGATATTGATATCGTATTCGTCAGAATATTTTTTTACTTCATTTTCAAGGTCATCTCTCCCTGCCTCTCTAAATCCAGCACTAATCACTACCATATTACTGATATCATTCTCCCCACATTCTTTAACAAGTTCTGGGACGTACTTAGCAGGGATCGCTACTACTGCTAAATCAACATTAGAATCTATTTCAGAGACTGACCTAAAAGCATCATAACCAAGGACTTCATCATCTTTTAAATTAACAGGATAAATACTTCCATCAAATTCTCTATCAAGGGATTTCATTATGGCATTCCCAACCTTTCCTTCTTTATCAGAAGCACCGATCACAGCTACGCTATCCGGGTAAAACATAGGGTCAAGATTCATCGTATCTACTCGCCATTTACTATTGATGATATATACTTTTTTTGCAA
>CAYSTL010000238.1:0-1919 GCA_964433785.1 uncultured Thermoplasmata archaeon | reverse complement strand
CCTTTGATTATCTCCTGAGTAACGTCCATGTGGTCCTTACCGGTCTTATCGGCAAGAACAGATTCCAAAGTGTGAGACAATGGCGCGTGACCCACATCATGTAAAAATGCAGCTGCCATGACAGTATTTCGTTCATCTTCTTTCAAACCTAGACTCTCAGACATCCTCTCAGCAACATGATAAGCTCCGATGGAATGTTCTATCCTTGTATGGTTAGCACCTGGGAAAACGAGTTTTGTCAACCCCAACTGTTTGATCTCGTTCAACCGCTGTACTTCTGGACATTCGAGCAGTTCCAAAAACGGACCGCTGAACTTCACACTTCCGTGGATCGTATCTTGTATCGTCTTGTAAGCCATCGATAATTCATTATACTTTCTCTTTAATAAATTCTCCCAAAAGTCAATATATGTAAAAAGAAAATAGATTTATCGTGTTCAAGAGCGCCCAGACGATGCTGGATGAAAAAGAGAAACTCTTTACAGAAAAAGAAGTTCACGTAGTCTCGTTCAGATGGAACGATTTCACTCCAAAGCTTGAGATATATGATGGAAAGAAGATCTCAGAAGTAGATCTGGGTAAGGTCGATTTCAACGTTTCACAGGAGAAGATATGTGTTGGAAATTTCGAGGGAGAATACACTCCCTGTCCTGACCAAACTAACGTGAATAAATTCGATCAATGCCAAAGATGTGCTCCTGAAGATATCCCTGATCTAGAGTGTATATTCGAACCAGGGGATTGTGATTCCTGTGAAGGTGGATTCTGTGAAAAACCACATGTTGTTTACTTAGCATTCCACCGGATACATCCAAAGGTAGGGATGACTTCTAAAGAAAGGCTGAAAGAAAGGATGATAGAACAGGGGGCTGATGCTTATGCTGTACTAGCAACTGTTGATCATCGGGTCAAAGCGAGGGAAGAAGAAAAAAAGCTCAGCGATAAACTGAATATACCTCAGAAGATAGGCCATAAAAAGAAATTAAAATCCCTATCCAAAAAGGTAGACAAACAGATTATCAGACGGAAATATAAAGGGATAAGGAACAGGGTAGCGATCGGTGAACTAAAATTCCTCAATGATTATCCTATCACACTCCCGCTCAGAGCTAAACCACGTCTTCGACCTGTACCAGGATTACACAAAGGAGATATGATCGGTATCAAAGGAAAGTACCTCATCTATGAAAATAGTGGTTTACAGGCTCTGAATCTATCAGATATGCCTGGTAGAAAGATGAAGATGGTAGGGTGACACAAAATCAATTTATACGCTCTTTTTCCTATGTTAATTGATGTCAAACGATATATCTGCTAGATTGGGTGAAAATTTAAGAAAAAGAGAAGATGAACTTGTCGATTTTACCAGTAAATTGATACGTTTCAACACTTCTAATCCACCTGGATATACCGATGAGATCTTACATTTCATACATGAACATCTTTATGAGATACCTGGAGTCAGCATAGAACAGTTCGAAAAGATCGATAGAAAACCTGGACTGATAGCTTCACTAGATTGTGGAGAAGGGCCTACCGTTGTTTTGCTCGGACATCTAGACGTGGTCCCTGTCGATGAGGAAAATTGGTCATTCCCAGCCTTTGAAGGATTTGTTGAAGATGGTTATATCCATGGGAGAGGAACGAGTGATATGAAGGGAGGAGTAGCTGCACTGATCTTTGCTTTTGAAGAACTGGCTAAATTAAAGGATGAATTATCGGGTATAATCAAACTTATACTAGTACCTGATGAGGAAACCGATGGAGAAGCAGGTATCGATTATCTAAACGATCGTCATGACGATCCTCTAAATTGTGATGCTTGCCTCATAGGAGAACCATCGACCAGTCATCATCCAACTATCGGTCAGAAAGGCACATATTGGATAGAATTGGAAGCTGTAGGTGAATCAGAACAC
>CAYSTL010000237.1:0-1930 GCA_964433785.1 uncultured Thermoplasmata archaeon | reverse complement strand
ATACCGATGAATTAGCTAAGGATCTTGCAGAATTCATGATCCAAGAGATAAACAGGGATAGCGAAGAACCGTCTAAAGTGCTAGAAAAGTACGCGCCAGAATCCAGAAAGGACGCCTGGAAAGACCTCGACATATTACCCGGTGGCCCACTACACGAATTCATGGATGTCAATACCAGCGTGATGACAAATGTAGATGGTGATTATCAAAGCATGGCCTTGAAAGGATTGAGAATGGGTTTGGCTACATCTTACGGTTCACTTACATTATTGGAAGAAGCTCAGGACATATTGTTTGGAACTGCTGAACCTCACGAAGCAGAAGTAGATATGGGTATTCTAGACCCAGATTATGTGAACATCCTTCCAAATGGTCACGAGCCCTTCATGGGTGCAGCACTGATAGACGTTGCCCATAGAGAAGAAGTACAGGAAAAAGCTAAAGAAGCCGGTGCAAAAGGAGTCCATATAATCGGTTCTATAGAGACTGGTCAGGAATTGATGCAGAGATTCGAAACCGATGATGTGTTCGTAGGATTGACAGGCAATTGGCTCAACGAAGAGTATGTGCTGGCAACCGGTGCAGTAGATGCATTCGTCGCAGATATGAACTGTACAGTCCCCACTTCAGGACAGTATGCTGAGAAATACAATTCTAAGATCATACCTGTTACAAAACTTGTAAACATTCCAGGAGTTGATCACGATATCAATTACGATCCAGAGAAGGCAGAAGAACAGGCTCTGAAGATCATCGATATGGCCATCGAGAACTACAAAGAGAGAGAAGGTAAAGAGACGAACGTCCCTGATTACAAACAGAAGATAACAACAGGATTTTCACCCGAATCAGTAGTCGATGCTCTAGGTGGATCTTTAGACCCATTGTTAGAACATATACAGAATGGTAATATCAAAGGTATAGTAGCTCTGGTCAGCTGTACAACATTGAAGAACGGTGGTCAAGATATTCTCACAAATCAAGTTGCTGAAGAATTGATCAAAAGGGATATCCTCGTTCTAAGTGCAGGATGTGGAAACGCAGGTCTGCAGGTAGGTGGACTTACCAGTCTAGATGCGATTGAAAAGGCTGGAGATGGATTGACTGCAGTCTGCGAAGCATTGAATGTACCCCCAGTATTGAGCTTCGGTACATGTACTGATACAGGTAGATTGTTAAATCTAGTGAGTACGGTCGCAGACGCTTTAGATGTCGATCCAACACAATTACCAGTTGCAGTTACAGCTCCCGAATACATGGAACAGAAAGCTACGATCGCAGCGATAGCAGCTATCGGATATGGGCTTTACACGCATGTATCACCAACACCACCGGTAACAGGTAGTGAAAATGTGGTCAAGCTTCTAACTGAAGATGTTGAAGACCTTACAGGTGGAAAACTCGCAGTCGGAGACGATCCTGTTAAAATCGCTGATGGTATAGAGGAGCATATCCAAAAAAAGAGAGATCAATTAGGTCTCTAAAAACCCTTTATTTTCTCTTTTTGAAATCTTCAGATAGTGTACAGTTATACATATGAATGTAAAAGCTAGGACCAGTAACTGTAAAAAAACCACAAATCCTTGAAGTCCTACCTGTAAAATCAAATGATAGATACTAGTTTTAAAAAACGAAACAGACCAGGCCATCGAGGGAAGATAGAAGAAAGTCATGTTCAAGATGTAATACATGGTTAAAACAGCGATCGTAAATTTGAAGGTCCCTTTTCTAGATCTACTAAGACTTCGACTTTCTGATATAGATGTTAAAATATTTTTGTCATCCAGTATCAATATCGGAAGTGTGAATAATATCCAGTAAAGGATGATGATAAACAATACGACCGATGCTAAAATCCCTATCACACCGAAACAACAGAACTCGGTCCCGATCAAAATAGATACAAAAAATCCACTCATCAAGAACAAAG
>CAYSTL010000236.1:0-1949 GCA_964433785.1 uncultured Thermoplasmata archaeon | reverse complement strand
CTAGAACCGATGAGTGATATCGCAGAGAAGATTGGGTTGAGTGAAGATGACATCGAGCTCATGGGTAACCATAAAGCCAAGTTATCATTGGATGCTATCAGAGAGAACAGGGATAAAGAAGATGGTAAACTCGTTCTGGTCACCACGATGACACCTACCAGGAGCGGTGAAGGTAAGACCACAGTTACGATTGGACTAACTCAGGCACTGTGGAAGCAGGGTAAAAAGGCTACATTAGGAATAAGAGAACCTTCGATAGGACCCACCATGGGTATCAAAGGTGGTGCTGCTGGAGGCGGTTATTCACAGGTATTACCGATGGAAGATATAAATCTCCATTTTACTGGAGATCTACATGCAATAGGCATTGCTCATAATCTGATGTCAGCCATGATCAACAATCATATGCACCGCGGAAACGAACTGAATTTGGATACGAGAAAGATCACATGGCCGAGGGTCGTTGATATGAACGATAGAGCTCTGAGGAACACTGTTGTAGGTCTTGGTGGAACATCTGATGGTATGCCCAACGAGAATTCATTCGGTATAACAGCCAGCTCTGAGATAATGGCTATATTGTGTTTAGCAGAAGGCATCATCGATTTGAAGGAAAGGATGCAGGATATCATAGTTGGTTATACCTACGATAGAGAACCGATCGAGGCATCTGATTTCGGTGGAGTCGGTGCCATGGCATCTGTATTGAAACACGCTATCAAACCAAACCTGGTACAGACCATAGAAGGCGTTCCTGCATTTATTCACGGCGGGCCTTTCGCAAACATAGCCCACGGTACAAGCAGTTTGATCTCGACGAAGATAGGTATGTCGTTATCGGATTATTTCATCACAGAGGCAGGATTCGGTTCTGACTTAGGTGCAGAAAAGTTCTTCAACATAGTCTGTAGAGAGGGAGACCTTGAACCTGATGTTGTAGTCATGGTCGCTACAGTCAAAGCACTGAAACGTCAGGGAGGAGTGAAGCGTAAGAACCTCGATAAAGAGAATATCGAAGCCATGAAGAAAGGTCTTCCGAACTTATCTAAACACCTGGAGAATATACAGATGTTCGGTTTACCGGTCGTAGTGGCGATAAACAGATTCCCGGAAGATACTGATAAAGAGATCGATTATCTTAAAGAATTGTGCGAGAACATAGAAGTACCACATGCTGTGGTCGAAGTGTATCAAGACGGTGGAGACGGCGGATTGGACTTAGCCGATGAGATAGTAGAACAATGCGAGAAGAACGAGAGTAGATTTAGTCCTCTTTATTCACTCAAAGAGAACCCAAAAGAGAAGATACATGACATCGCTACCAAGATATACGGTGCTAAGGATGTTGTGTATACACAGCAGGCTGAGAAAGACCTGAGAAGGATCAAGAAGATAGGATTGGATAATTTACCTATCTGTATGGTCAAAACGCACTACTCCTTATCAGACGATAGAAAGCTGAGAGGTAGACCTAAAGGATTCGAGCTCAAGATAAGAGAAGTAAGATTGAGTGCAGGAGCTGGATTCCTGATACCTATGGCTGGAGATATAACTACAATGCCGGGATTACCGTCTACACCTGCCGCATGTGATATAGATATAGATGAAGATGGAAACATATCCGGGTTGTTCTGAGGCGATCTTATGGAAGTAAAATTATCTAACTACACACCTGAACCCGATAAAACCGCCGCCCACGCTGCATTGACCTGTTACAGCGAGGATATACCTGAGAAAGATGAGATGAGTGAGGAAAAGGTAAAAGATGTGTTAGACCGAGTACTGGAGAGCGGTCATCACAGCGTCATCGAACACGCTTCTTTCACTTTCGAGATCAGTGGAGTCTCTCGCTCATTAACACATCAGTTGGTGAGGCACAGATTGGCATCTTATTCACAGCAGTCTCAGAGGTATGTAGAGATCAAAGACTTCGATCCTGTTAAACCGGA
>CAYSTL010000235.1:0-1969 GCA_964433785.1 uncultured Thermoplasmata archaeon | reverse complement strand
ATCTATTGAATTTACAATCTCATTTCTGTTTTTATTTTCTGATAACTTTATCGCAATATTTTTGATATCATTTTTTATCTTATCATCAATGATCTCTTTCTCTTTTATAGATTCTAAAGTACTTAAAAAATCTTGAGAGAGTACTGGTATACCTGTTGATTTTGCAGATATATAAGAGAGAGCGATAGCCTTTTCTTCTAACATTTCGATCTTTCTAGCTCTATCTATTGCTAAATCTAAAAATCCCATATCCGCTAAAACTTCGATTACATTGACTTCTACCGAACAGCTTATGCTGTCTTCACTCAATTCTAATATAAGTTCAACTAGACCTCTTAGTTTGTTTTCCTTTCCCATATCAATAAGTGATTTTGCTATCTCGGTCATTGTCAATATCTTTATGTCGGTATCAATAAGTCCTTCAGCAATATCGATGGATTTTATTATCTCCCCTTCACTTGATTTAAAGATCGCTATATCTTTCATTACCCACTCTTTTTCTTCAATATTTTCTATCAACCCTTTTACATATTCAGCTTCTTCGATACGTCCTCGTTTAGCTAATCTACTCCCAATATCAGATAATATAGAATCTAACAATTCATTATTTGAAATACAGCTCCGAAGATCTAATGCTTTACCAATTTCATCTTCTTTAGATAAAGAGATCATTATCTCACCTAATGGAAGATTTCCTTCGAATTCAGAACATATAGACTCAGCGATCTCTATCGCATTCTCTATCTCTTTTAGATTAATATAAACTATCGCAATTTTTCCTAAACTCCAGCATCGTTCATTTTCGTTGGATATATTGTCAATAAATTTCTTGACTTTTTCAGATATTCTGATACTCTTTTGAACAGAACCAGTTTCAGCTAATATTTCAGCAATACTTGTTAGAGGTATCACATTATTTTCTTCCGCCAGATCATAAGCATCCTGATATATCTCTTGACAGATCATTTCAGCTTCATCTTCAAAACTTATGTCTGAATAATTTTTCGCTATGTGTATCTTTGATTCTACTCTTTCTTCCCTATCTTTTATTTTTTCCGCAATTTCTAAAGATCTTGTAAACAGATTCTCTGATAATCCTTTATCAAAATCGAAGAAAGTCATTCCTATATCTGCTAAAGTTTTTGCTTTGTCTGATTTTTTTTCTATATCGTTGACCGAATTCATTATCTTTTTATAAACTTCTTTACCTAGTTCATCCAAATGAGATTGGTAAAGATTCGAAGCTATTTCCCCTAAAACTCTAGATTTATTTTCTGCTGGAGAGATATTCTCAGCTACATTTAGAGTCTCACCTAATAGATGTTTATTGAGTGATTCTTCACCTAACTTTCTTAACTTGTCTACAATCTCTTCGATATCCATTTCCTTGATAGATTCTTCCTTTAACTTAGACGATAACATATCCTTTATTCAACCATTCTAATTTTTATTTAAATTCGTTCTTCTTTTGGATCTTTTTAAAATAAAAAAGCAATCTTCAGTCGATCGGAATCATCCTTCTGCTCAATTCATGTGCTCTTTTATTCTCGTTCCTATCGATCCATTCGAAACTTACTTTCATGCTGTTTGCCACTTTAGATGCTTTTTCCCATAGATCGAATAGACCGTTACCTTTTGCACTTATGTGACCCTGGATCTGATGGATCACCAATTTTGAATCCCCTTTACAGATTACAGATTCGTCAGGATATTTGGTCTTGATATATTTCAAGCCTATGATCAATGCGAGATATTCTACTCTATTATTGGTCAACTCTTCAGAATTCTTCAAAGGACCTACGAGCTCATCTATGATCTTACCTTCTTTCTTAATGACTACTCCATAGCCGCCAGGACCACCCGGATTCTCTCTGCAGGAACCATCAAATTCCATCTTGAGCATCTTATTCTCCCTTTTACGAATGTATTAAGAGTGTTTCAGCTAATTAGGGTTTTGGTAGCTTTTTAT
>CAYSTL010000234.1:0-1978 GCA_964433785.1 uncultured Thermoplasmata archaeon | reverse complement strand
CTATATTTCGCTTGAGTATGAAAGAGTACGACCCCGTGGAGATCGAAGAAAAGTGGCAGCAGAGATGGCAGGAGAATGATGTCCATAAAACTGAGGTAGATGAATCCAAAGAGCCGTTTTATTTGATATTCGCATATCCAGGCATCTCGGGTTTCCTTCATCTAGGTCATATGAGATGTTACAGCTATACTGACATACTTGCTAGATACAAGAAGATGGAAGGTTACAATGTATTGTTCCCGGCAGGAACACATCCTACAGGGAATCAAGCTATCAGTCTATCCAAGCAGATAAAAGATGGTAATCAGGAAAAGATAGATTACATGAAGAGGAACGGTGCTACAGAAGAAGATATCGAGAGATTAAAAGATCCCATGGAGTTGGTCGATTATTTTAACGAAGTTTATAAAGAGAAGTATTGGAAGAAATTTGGGATAAGTATAGATTTTGATTATTTCACATATACCATCAGAGATGATTACAAACAGTTCATAAAATGGCAGTTCGAGAAGTTGAATGAAAAAGATCTACTCACTCAGAAACCTTATTTTGGAACTGAATGTGTCGAATGCGGTCCAGTTGCAGTTGATCCTTCTGAAACTGATCTTCAAAAAGGTGGAAATGCAGAAAAACATGAGTACACTCTGCTGAAGTTTGAATATGATGGAAGATACATCACCGCAGCAACATTAAGACCTGAAACGGTATTTGGTCAAACCAACCTTTGGGTCGATCCTGATGAAGAATATGTCGTTTCTGAAGTTGAAGATGAAGAATGGATACTGAGCGAAGATGCTGCTGAGAAATTGAAGTATCAGAAGGATGATATCGAAATTGTTGATACTATCAAAGGGAAAGAGATGATCGGCGACTATGCCAAAGCACCTGCAATTCACAGAGATATCATAATTTTACCTGCATCGTTCACAGATCCTGATGTAGGAACTGGAATAGTTACCAGCGTTCCAAGTGATGCCCCTTATGATTGGATAGCGTTGAAGGATATCAAGGAAGATGAAGATTTGTTAGAAAAGTATGACCTAAAAGACAAGATCCAAGATATCGAGCCGATAGCTATCATCGATTCTGACGAATGGGGCATAAATCCAGCAGAGAAGATAATAGATGAAATGGGAATAGAGAGTCAGGATGAGGAAGAGAAACTAGAAGAGGCGACTCAGAAAATATACAAAGCTGGATTCCACACAGGAACAATGCTCGAATCATGCGAAAAGTATGAAGGCATGAGAGTCCAGGAAGCAAAAGAAATGGTCAAGGAAGACATGATCGAATCAGGAGAAGCAGACATAATGTATGACCTATCTGAAGAAGTTATTTGCAGGTGTGGTGGAAAAGTGGTAGTCGGTAAGATACCCGATCAGTGGTTCATAAAATACTCAGATGATGAACTCACAAGAGAAAGTAAAAGACATGCAGAAGATATGAACATCCAACCTCAGAGCTATGCAGACAATCTCCCAGATACTATAGAATGGTTCCAGGACCGTTCCTGTGCAAGGATGGGCAACTGGATGGGGACAGAATTTCCGTTCGATGAGAAATGGGTGATCGAAGCTATCGCTGATTCTACACTGTATCCAGCATATTACATACTAGCCAAGCATTACAATGAAGGTAAGATCAAAGCTGAACAGATGACCGAGGAATTCTTTGATTACGTCTATCTTGGAAAAGGAGAGTTAGAGGAAGTATCAGAAAAAACTGGTCTAGATGAGGAAATGATAGAGAAAGCTAGAGAGGACTTTGAGTACTGGTATCCACTGAACTTAAATCTGGGTGGAAAAGAGCACATGACAGTACATTTCCCAGTATTCCTCATGAATCATGTTGGTATCTTGAACGAAGAAGACTGGCCACAGGGCATTTTCGTCAACTGGTGGCTTGTCGGTAAAGGTGGGAAGATATCAAAATCTAAAGGTGGAGCAGAGCCTATACAGGATGCTGCTGAGAAATACGG
>CAYSTL010000233.1:0-1981 GCA_964433785.1 uncultured Thermoplasmata archaeon | reverse complement strand
GTCGATATCTATGCTGATGGAGAGTACTTGACCACCGCTACAGTCGGTGGCGACGGAACAATAAATATCAGGAAGAATACCCAGGCTGGGCAGAAGATATACGATGCCATGAAGAAGAACAAGGATATCGAGATCGGTTGAACTTTATTTTAGAAAACAAAATTTTATATCGAGCTTTCAAAATCAGCGTCCATGAGTGCATACGATCAACCTTTATACTATGAGATCGCGTTCAGTTTCTTTGATCTTGAGGAACAAATAGACCTTTTTGAAAGATATATCGATGAATATTCAGAGATCGAAGTAGATAAGGTACTAGATATCGCCTGTGGTTCAAGTCTACAGCTGAGAGAACTAGCTAAACGAGGTTACGACTGTACTGGCCTGGATCTGAGCCAAGATATGCTGGGATATCTATCCGAGAAGGCTGAAGAAGAGGGTGTCGATATAGATACCGTAAGAGCAGACATGATCGATTTCGAACTCGGTGAAAAAGTGGACATAGCTTTCATGTTGATGGGAACTATCGGTCTCATCCAAAGCAATGATGATCTCTTAACCCATCTAGACTCAATAGCTGATTCATTGAAGAGTGGTGGATTGTACTTGATAGAGAATCTCAAGCTGAACTGGACTTCTGATAGTTTTTTTGATGAGTCTAAGTGGACTGAAGAAAGAGAAGGTATAGAGGTCAGAACAAGATATTCATTTGAATTGAAAGATGTGTTGAAACAGGAAGCAATAGAGAAGATAATTTTGAATGTAGATGATCATGGTGAAAAGAAAACTATAGAAGATGAGAGAACTGAGAAGATCATATTTCCACAAGAATTCGTTTCTTTGGTCGACTGTAACGATAAATTTGAATTCATCGGTTGGTTCGAAAGATACGAAACGGAACCGTTAGAAGAAGCAAAAAATGACAACCTGGTGGTGCTCAGGAAGAAGTAAGATCACCGATATATCTCGTCTATCAGTTCTATACTCTTCTCAACATCTTCTTCCCTAACCTCTTCAGAATAGCCTGCTCTTGCCTTCGCTTTTGCCAATTTTATCAAAGTTCTTTTGATGTTGCTGGGGAGTGAGATATTTTCTTCTTTCAATTCGTGTGAATAATCATCTATCATCTCTTCCATATCAGGTGGGATCTCAACGTCCAGCATCTTCGCTGCTGATATGTATTCATTGAGTGTGTCCAGGTATAGGATATCGTCTGTGGTCTCGTACTCGCTGTCCTTAACATACACGTCAAAATTCGATTTTACGTCAGAGGGCAGGTCGATGTTGTCGTAGAAATCCTGAAAGTCCTCATAGGATGAATCTAAGAAAGCTAGTACAGGTGTTCCCGATAGAACTCTGGTATTGGATAGACCCAATTCTATCATGCATGAACCATCTCTGATCGAATTACTGAGAGTTCTGAGATATACTTTGTCCAGTTCTTCTATATTTGATATCACAGTTATCCCAAATCTCGAAAGAGAAAGGACACCACCTTTAACGAAAGACATGTCCTCTCCGAAGAATGTTTCATCCCTTGTTTCGGCTATCAATGTGCTGTTGAAAAGCTCTCCAGAGATATAAGTAGATGGTTTGACCATCCTGGTCAGCTCTTGAAACACATGACTTATCGAATTATTTTCAGAGGAGATGAGTATGTTGATGGGATCTTTAGGATTTGAGAATAATGAAAGAACTATTAGATCGGCTACTGGCGAGTCTTTTCTACTGATCAATGTATTTTTTATGTCCTCAAATGAGGTATGCTCTAGAAATTCGTCTACGAGATCTTCTTCTATATGGCTGTAACCGTTATTTTTTTCGATTTCATTAGCTTCGATGTAGATATCGAAATGTTTTTCCTTATTATAAAGGGAGATAACACCTTTGATCTTGACCTTTTCACCGATGAGATAATCACCTATGGTTGAATTGGTGTGCTCTTCATCGACCTTTACAGACACAGAATCTTCTGTTTCCA
>CAYSTL010000232.1:0-1986 GCA_964433785.1 uncultured Thermoplasmata archaeon | reverse complement strand
GTTATTGAAGCGATGGACGAATGGATGTTCGGCCACCGATCGGACAATATGACTGACCTTTATACAACAATTGTGGAAGATACGAAGAAATTCTTTGATACTGATAAACACGGTATTATACTAACCGCATCGGGAACTGAGTTCATGGAAAGTTCTATACTGAATTTGGTAGACGATAATGTACTCTGTGGAACCTGCGGTAGCTTCAGTGAAAGACAAGCTAATATCGCTAATAGATTGGGGAAAGATGTTGATAAATTGGAATACGAGTGGGGGAAAGCCGTAAAGCCTGAAGATGTTAGAGAGGCTTTAGAAAAGAACGAATATGATGCTTTCACCTGTGTCATGAATGAGACTTCAACGGGTATCAGGAACCCAATAGAGGAGATCGGTGAAGTTATGAAAGATTTCCCCGATACGTTCTTCATAGTAGACGCGATATCTGCATTGGGAGGAGATTACATAGATATCGATGAGAGCAATATCGACGTGATTTTCACATCAGTTCAGAAAGCTTTCGCCATGCCTCCAGGACTTGCTGTATGCTTGGTGGAAGACGATGCATATCAATACGAGAAGGAGAAAGACTCAGCATCCTGGTATGGTGGATTCCAGAGAAGTATAGATTATTACAAGAGAAAGGGACAGACCCATTCTACACCAGCCATCTCATTGATGCTAGCTTACAGAGAACAGATGAAGCACATGCTCGATGAAACTCACAAAGGTAGATCTGATAGACATAAGAAGATGGCTGAATATACCCAAGAATGGGCACTAGACCATTTCGATATGTTCCCAGAAGAAGGCTACTGGTCACAGACAGTGAGTACCATAGAGAATACTCAAGGTATAAATATAGCAGAATTGAGAGAAGAGATCAACGAGAAATACGACATGGTGTTCTCAAATGGCTATGGTTCTAAATTGAAAGAGAAGACTTTCAGGATAGGACACATGGGAGATCACACAGTTGAAGATGTCAAAGAATTGACAGATGCTATAGAAGACGTAGCTGGATTGTGATAAAGATGGCTAAAAAAGTACTGATCTGCAATCCTATAGCTGAAGAAGGCGTAGAGATGTTCGAAGAGGCTGGTCTGGAAGTGGACCAGGAATTCGGCATGTCCAAGGAGGAGTTGACAGAAAAAGTACCTCCCTATCATGCATTAGTAGTTAGAAGTTCAACCAAAGTCAGAGAACCGACCCTAGATGCAGCAGAGAACTTGGAAGCTATAGGAAGGCCAGGGATAGGTCTCGATAATATTGATGTTGATTACGCTGAAGACATGGGTGTGAAGGTATTCAATACACCTACCGCTACAACAGTTTCTGTAGCTGAATTAGCTATGACCCATATATTAGCTGCTTACAGAGATATAGTCGCTGGTACCAACAGCCTGAAAGATGGTAAATGGATCAAGAGTGATCTGAAGAGCAACGAGATATATGAAAAAACTCTCGGTGTTATCGGTTACGGACACATCGGTCAAGCTGTAGCAGAGAGAGCAGCAGCATTCGGTATGGATGTAGTTGCATACGATGTTGTTGATATCGAAGATCCAGAGCCAGCAGAGATGGTAGATATGGATACTCTTCTCGAGAAGAGTGATGTGATCACTATACACGTTCCTCACATAGAAGCAACTCACTACATGATGAGCGACGAGCAGTTCAAGAAGATGAAAGAAAATGCGACACTAGTCGACTGCTCTAGAGGTGGAGTTGTGGACGAAGAAGCACTCTATAAGGCTTTAAAAGATGGCGAGATAAAATTCGCCAGCAAAGATGTATTTGAGGAAGAACCGCCGGAAGATAATCCATTGTTTGAATTGGATAACTTCCACGCGACCCCACATATAGGGGCTCAGACCTTTGAAGGTCAGGTAAGAGCAGGTACATTAGCTGCTGAACAGGTAATAGAAGAACTAGAAAAAAGAGGTTAAGTTAATATGGTAGAGATTAGAGAATTTAAAGGCATCCAAT
>CAYSTL010000231.1:0-2000 GCA_964433785.1 uncultured Thermoplasmata archaeon | reverse complement strand
CGGAGGACTTCACGTGCCAAAGAAAGAGATAGAAGAGTTAAAGAAAGCTGAAAAAGAAGCTCTTAACAAGATAGAAGAAGCCGAGAAAGAAGCCGAACAGATGATAAAAGAGGCTGAAGAAGAAGCAAAACAGGAGAAAGAAGACGAGATCTTCTCTCTTAAAAAGGAACTTGAAGAAAAGAAAAGAGAAGTTAAAGAAGAGGCTGAGCAGGAGGCTGAAAGGATCAAAGAAGAAGGTGAAACTGAAGCCGAGAAGATCAAAAAATCCACTGAAAAGATGCTTTCAGATGCTGTTGACCACGTTATAGATCGTATTCAGGAGGTATAAAGATAATATTTCCAACCAGGATGAGGGATCTAACCGTAATCATTCACGACGATTATGTGGATGATGTAGTTGATTCTCTGCATGAAGCTGGAATCGCTGAAATATCAGATGTGGAACGAGACCGTGAAGTGACGGATCTGATAGAACCTGGTGGGATACCCGATGTTATCAGTAAGCTGACAGAATACGATATGAAGCTCTCTGCGATAACAGATATCTTTGATAGATTGAGTGAAGAGAGAAGCACAGTTCAGGAGTTCATCAATCCGATCGAGATCGAGAGATTTAAAAGAGAAAAGAAGGGACTGAACGACATCTTATTGGAGATAGATGAACTGATCGAAGGACATGGTGAACACATACTCAATTTGGATGAAAAATTGAGCAGGACCAACGAAAGGATAGAAGAATTGAAAATTTTGAAAAATAATATCGAATTATTGAAAGATATCGATATCGATCTGTGTCATATAGGTGAATCTGAATATACTGTGATAAGGGTAGGTAAAACAAAACATCCTTCTAAATTCAAAGATAAGATAAAAGATTTAGATTCCTCATTTTATGATATAGAAAAAGTAAATGAAGAAGACTATATCGTCATTGCTGCAGCTTATATCCGGGATGAAGAAAAGTTTGAAAGTATCTTAAGACAGGGAGATGTAAGACCTTTTGATCTGGGGGATGTGAAGGGGACTCCAAAAAAGGCCCTTGAGAATTTGAACGTAAGGATAAAGAAGCTCAAAGAAAGAAGAGACAACATTTTAGAAGAATTGAAAGACTTGAAAGATGAACATGAGAAAGAATATTACATAATGAAAGAGGAACTCGATATTCATAGGGAAAAGAAAGAAGTCCTTCAGAGTTTTGGTACAACTGAATCCAGCAGTGTTTTGAAGGGTTGGGTTCCTAAGAAAGATGTGGATAAAGTAGAAAAGTTGGTGGAGGAAAAATCAGACGGTTGTGCTGCTGTTATGGCAGAGGAACCAGACGATCCAGATGAAGTACCAACTCATCTTGATAATCCTAAATTCATAAAGCCTTTCGAGTTATTGACTCATATGTTCGCTCCACCAAGATACGACGAGATCGATCCGACTTTTATTCTTGCACCAGCATTTGTCTTGTTTTTTGGACTGATGTTGGGTGATGCTGTTTACGGTTTATTGATAATTATCACTTCTGTTGTTTTATTGAGGGGTATAGGGAAGGTCGAAAAAGGTACGAGAGATTTTGCTTACTTGATGCTTGCTACAGGGGTATCTACCGTCATTTTCGGTATTTTGCAGGGTGGATACCTGGGTCCAAGCAAAGGCGCCCATCCAAATATAATGGGTAGGATTGGACTGGGAGTGCTTAACACTGATGTGGCACAATTACAAACCTTAGAAGGAAATGGGCCACTTGTTCTATTGATCATCTCTTTGATAATCGGCTTATTTTACTTGAATGTGGGTATATTGTTACAATTTGTAGAACATTATAAAAGAGGTCATTACAAGCAAATTGTGATCGAGAATATCTCCTGGTGGACCCTACAGCCGGGTGGATTCATATTGTTATCTGGAAAATTATTTGGATGGTACAGTTTTTCAAGTACCGTATATGTAATAGCCGGTGTATTATCAGCCATCGGTCTTGTACTGATGGTTGTAAGGGCAAAAGGATTATC
>CAYSTL010000230.1:0-2012 GCA_964433785.1 uncultured Thermoplasmata archaeon | reverse complement strand
TCACCGTTCTTACCGATCAAAACTCCTATCCTATTCTTAGGTATCTTTAAACTTGCCATACTATCACTCTTCCGATCTCATCCTATCAATTATCTGCTCTTTCGAAGTATCTATTCCCATCTCACTGAAATATCGGGCTAAATTATCGATGTCCCTATTAAATAACTCTTCCGCATGTG
Organism: uncultured Thermoplasmata archaeon; assembly: GCA_964433785.1. GTDB lineage: Archaea > Thermoplasmatota > Thermoplasmata > Halarchaeoplasmatales > Halarchaeoplasmataceae > CAYSTL01. The sequence goes on along the minus strand of CAYSTL010000230.1, from coordinate 1,833 downwards.
GATGACTTAAAGGAACCGATTGTGAGACATCGATCAGGTACGGGAGTCCCTGGGAAATCAGTATGTTGTATTCGCTCATATCTCCATGTACGAACTCCAGATCATTGTACAGTTTTTTCATATAACCGATCACTTCATCATATATCATCTGAACATCGTCCTCATCCATGTTCACATCCTTGACCATTGGAGCTGGATGACCAAGGTGTTCGAGGTATTCCATGACCAGTATATTCTTCGATACTCCATAGGGCTCGGGTACTCTTATACCGCCCTCGTGCATCTTTCTCAGATTCTTATACTCCTTTTTAGCCCAAGTAAAAACTAATTTTCTACCACCTGGGATATCCTTGAACCTGTAATCTCCTTCGATATATTTTCTATATTTTCTGAAAACCGCGGTGTTGATCCTCATCACTTTTATAGCAACAGGAGTTCCGTCTTTTTTTTGGCCCTTGAAGACCTTGGCCTCCTTCCCCGTGGAAATTGGATGTTCTATGATATCGAAATACCCATCGGTCATCATGTCATAAATAAGCAGTAATGTGCTTTTATCGAAGACCTCGTCGTAAGTCTTCCTCCCAGGAATCTTTATCTTTTCTTTAACAAATTCCTCTTTCTCCTTCTTAGTCATCACAACCACATTTTTCCATTCGAGTTAAAAACGTTTCGTTTCGGGGTCCTCTAAAGGATATTTATCTTCGTTCATCTTTATCTTCCTCTGAACAGCCTCTCCTAACTCGATATCTGCAACATCTGCTAAGGACAATAGATAGATGAGTATATCTGCAACTTCTTCCTCTAGCCTAGATCTGTCTACATCATCAGGATACGTGTTATCCCATTGGAACAGCTCCAGCAATTCAGCAGCCTCTATCGAGATCGACATACTGAGGTCCCTAGGATTATGATACTTCTTCCAGTCCCTCTCATCTCTAAAATCAGTGACTTGATCTTTCAATTCTTCGATATGTACCATAAAATAAGAATGAATAAAAGATATATCAAATTTGTAGTAAAAATGTAATGATCGGGGACAATATGTCCCTAACTGGTATTATTGTAAATGTGATGGTGATCTTACTTACTCTCTAACCATCTTGAGTTCCATAGATGAAACGTTCGTGGTCTTGTCACCGTCATCTATGGGTATCTCTTCTGTATCTGTCACTATCTCTCCTATCTCGGAGTCCGGAACGAACCTGTTCTTGGTTATTTCTGCAACATCGACCGCTTTGCTTATAGCTCGTCCACGAGCTTTTATAAGCACTTCGTCAGACCCGTTATTGAACTGGGTTACGACGGCCATTACGTAGTTCATAGTTTCTTTCTTTCCGATATACACTGTGTTTTCTTCTGGCATGATTTAATCCTCCTGTGATTTCATTTAGGGAGTAGGTGATTTTGATTGCTATATTTTAAGATTTTGGTAATTTTATTCGGTAGAGATTTGGTTAGATAGAAATAACTGGCTTGATTTTTATTGAAAAATATTGATTCTAAAAAGCAGCTGACAATATAATTTAAAATCCTGATATCATTTATTTTAAGAAAATAGATTCGATTAGAACAGCAGAAAAAGTTAGATGGAAATTATACCAAGTATCTACTCTTTAAACTCGGTATATCCACATTTACCACATGATATGCGGTCCTTGTGCTCGCCTAAAAAGACTCCTTCACCACATTTTGGACAGTGTCTTCTTTTTCTATCTATCTTACCGTCCTTTACCTCATACAATTCTTTCTTATCCATATATATCATCCTTCTATCTTGTTTCTTTCTTTTTGATACTTTCGCTCATACTTAACTGCTGATTCCTCGTCATCGTA
>CAYSTL010000229.1:0-2051 GCA_964433785.1 uncultured Thermoplasmata archaeon | reverse complement strand
GTAGCACGCATAAATCATTCTATGGACCCCAAGGTGGATTGATCTTGACAGATTCAGATCATCATGCAGAACTGATCTCAGCTTATCTAGATATCGACTTTAAAACAGGTATTGGTTTAGTTGATAACCCTCACGTAAATAGGATAGCAGCATTAGGAGCAGCTTTAGAAGAGATGTTGGATGACGAAGATTATGGAAACAGAGTGGTTGAGAATGCGAGAGAATTGGGAAAATCATTGAATGATCTTGGTGTTCCTGTCAAATTTAAAGAAAAGGGTTATACAGAATCTCACCAAATATACTTAGATCTGAATGATGAAGAATCTAACAAACTATGTAAACAACTAGAGAAAGAGAATATTTTCATCGATATCGGAGGAAGGATAGGAGTTGCAGAAGTAACTCATAGAGGTATGAATAAGGAAGATATGCAGGAAATAGCTCATAATATTTCTAAAATGTACAATGGTTAACTAGATTAAGATTTAATAGATATTTTCAAGAATGTAAACATTATCTAGATGATCGAGAAGACACCTTCCTAGCAGAGTTAGGGAGGTGATGAATCGATCCACTTTCACTTACCCCTCCAACAAACACTTAAACACCAGGAGATATATGTTTTAGGTAGTGGTTCCAAACACGGGCCTGCAGAAAGTTTGAAAAGACCGCTTTTGCAGGCAGGGGCCGATCATGAATCGACATGGTGTTGTGGCGCGGCCCTTCGAGCTGGAAGCAACGACCCGACCTCTGTGTTTGGGTAAAACAAAAGTCGGCGAGCGGAATGCAACCTCAATAGCTTTGGTCAGAAGCACCTTCCTGATCAACTGGTCAGGGAGGTGAGGACGTCACTTTCTCCTATTTTTCCCTTTATTTGATCGATTATATCATGCACCTGACTCTTCAAAAAACAACCTTTAGGAAAGTGGAAAATTACGATCTTAGGATTATTTTTTTGGAAATAGTCGATTATATCAAACTTCAATTTATCCCGCAAAACCATTTTTGAATCTGATGATAAATGTAATTTTCTTAAGACCTGAATAAGAGCTGAATCATGATCAAATTTAATTTTTTGAAATTGTAAAATAGAATCATAAACATCCTGTGTTTCCATGAATCCGAGTGAGGCTTCAACTAGATGAAGATGTACTTTTTCCTTTATCAATTTTAGAATATATCCTCTCTCTACTTCGTTTTCTTTTAAGATTTTTTCAATACTTGTTAAAACATCTTCCCCTATCACATCTCCACATGATATGATCAGGAACCTATTTTTTGTGATATCAGATATATTGATCACCCTTGGTAATAAATATCCATAACATTCTAGTTAAATATATTGGTGTTAGGGAATTACTGAAATGATTTAGATAAAAATGATATCAAAAAAATTATAAACTCAGAAAAGGCCATCATTATTCTCTACAGATACTTTCCATTCGACCTTAGCGGTAGAAAATTTCTTCCCGATGTCAGGAGCGTGGTAGATATCGTTTCCATTATCAAAAACAAGATAATAATCACCATGGCTTTTTAGAGTAGTATTACCTCTATAGCTAGTCACATTAACACTACTTCCCTGAATATAATTGAATTTTTCATTCTCAGAATATCTGTTAAAATTTTGCTCATCCAGTAAAAACACATCTATATTTGGACCTTCAGTTACATTTACATAATACTTGACCTGCTTTGAATCTCCAGATACAAAATCGATATATGTGATCATATTATCTCCCTTGTTGATTTCACTTGTACCAGAATTTGTCTTAAATTTTTCCGAGTTCCCAAGGATATTTAAATTTGAAATTACCAAAATTAGGATAATAATAAAAATAGTTCCAAAGGTGATGTAGAGTCTTTTCTGATCCTTGTTTAAATCGATATCCATCTAGATATACACCTTATTTCAAGTAATATGGGTGTATAGATTAAATAAACATTATCATAATTTTTCAAATCAAATCTAGAAAATAATATGAAAGATCTGAAGTAAAATAATAAGAAAAAAAGAAAAGGTTGTTTAGATAAGGTCGAGCTCTTTACCG
>CAYSTL010000228.1:0-2057 GCA_964433785.1 uncultured Thermoplasmata archaeon | reverse complement strand
GGGATCTCCTTCTTTATCCCGCCAATCTGTCCTCATCGGCATCGGTCTACCGTTACTCGGATTCAGAACACTTCCTTCATCCATGACAATCATTTTCTGCTGTAATACTCCCAAGTCAGAAGTACTGACCAACTCGTTCCATGGATCTTGATACAGTACACCTTGAGAAGAATATTGAGCCATAGTTAGATTACCATCGGGTGTCATCATGGTCCTGGGCGTGAATACATCAGACCATCCTGTAAGCACATCTGTAGCTGCATGTAGTATCCTATCTTTATCGTATCCGTAATAATCATATTTCGAAGTCATAAAGACTCTAACAGATTGGTTTAAAGCTATCTCTGTAGCTTGAACCATCTTGTTCCAGTAACCATCTAAGCTATTTACCTGTCCATTGACCAGCTGTTGGGTAACATTCTCCAAAGTACGGTTCCCATAATATGTTCCGTTCACTTCGTATCCATATCTATAATCAGCATCAGGTCGACGACCGCCAGGCATGTATCCATACCAACCAGAATATAACTTTGCTATTTTTTCCTCTTGATAGTACTGAGCACCTTCACCCTGCCAACTTTCTATGTAAAAATTCCATTCCATATCTGCAGGATCTCCATAATATACGATATCTTCTGGATTCCTCCACCCCATTATTTTTAAAGATCTCATTCCTGCATCTTTAATCAGCCTATCAATATAATACCCTAAATCCTCTTTTTTTCCTTCGATACTTTCAAGATAACCTATCATCTCTATAGGTTCAAAATTTTCACCCAGTGCCTTGTACTCCCAGTAATCAGATGAAGAATTTTCAGGTGATCTCAACTCGCCTTTCAGATCTGGATCGTTCTTTGCACTAATCATCGCTTCTTCGATCATTTGTATACCTTTTTGTTTATCACCGAATGAAGTCAAATTATAATCTTCAACGACCTCTTCAAAATACTCATCATAAGTACCTGTAGAGACTCCTTCCCATATATATCGGGGTTCAGCAAACCCATTATAGATCTCATTTACGATCTTCATTCGATCTATCATATAATTGAAGGCGTTCCTGACCTTCTTCATAGCGAAAGGATTGAATCTATACTCACCTTCATCAGTCATCACTTCATAAGGAGACACAGTATGAGCGGGATTGAAGTACACTGAATTATACTCACCGATGCTGGTCCAAGTATTCATCTTCTCCTTCAGACTGTCACTCAGGCTATCATAACGATCACCTGAAATAGGATATGTGAATACATCTAAGTTACCGCTAGCAACTTCATCTAGTGCTGTTTTTCTATTTGTTCTAACTTCTATAATGATAGAATCAACGTATTCACCTTCTTGCGCTTTTGTAGAATTATTGAATGTGGATAATGAGCTGAAGATTATAACAGATATCATGATCAAACATACGATCCTCTTCGATTTCATCATTTTTCACCTCTTTCAATGGACAAAAGAGGTCGATTGATCTGAGCAAATGAACTAGATGTTGAAATTATATCTATAGAATAAATATTCCAAACCGATATACGGGTGATTTTCATCATTTCCCTCTTATTCCTAATAATATTATATGGAGTATTATTTGTATCTTTTTTTATTTTATTTGTGATCTAGACCTCTTGATGATGAAAAAATAAAAGCAAAAAGTGGATTTTAGATGGTTTTACTGCCCTTGTTATACCTAATGGCTACGACGATCGATATGCTTAAGAGTAATATCAAGATACCGAATCCAGGTGTATCCTTACTTTTTACAGTTATCTCTTCGGCTGTTTGATCCCCAACTTTGATCTCATACGTTCCCTTTTCATCGAATTCAAACTCGTGAGTATAATTTTGTGTGCCAGGTTGTACCGTTAAAGTTTCAACCGTCTCGTTGTCTATTTTTATATCGACTTCATGTTCTTTGTCATCATTGTTAGTGATCCTAGCAGTTATCTCTATCTTATCTCCTTTCTTTATCTCTTCGTCGCTTAGACTCACTTCCTCTATGACGATCGCATTCAAAATCTCTATATCCACTGTTTCATCACCGATTCTGATCGTATGTG
>CAYSTL010000227.1:0-2071 GCA_964433785.1 uncultured Thermoplasmata archaeon | reverse complement strand
GATAAGATGAAGATGAAAAAATGCGATCTATGCGGGAGCGAAACGGTGGTCGAGGGTTCCGAACAGATCAAGATGTGTGATGATTGTAAGGGAAAATTAGGAGTAAAAGATGCGAAAGAATGGAGTCTGTGGCTCGTTCAGAGCCTTGATAGTACTGAATTGAAAGGAGTATGTGCATAAAGGAGGAATAATATATGTCAAAATACACACCTTTGGGAGAATATTTGAGAGATCTGGACAAAGATAGAGTCTTATTGACTTTCGAAGAGATCGAAGATATATTAGGAGCAGATCTACCCAAATCCGCTAGAAAACACAACGCATGGTGGTCCAACGGAGGGCATTCACAAGCAGACGCATGGATGGATGCAGGTTGGAGAGTTGAAAACTTGGATCAAAAGGATGAAGAAGTCGTTTTCAGAAAGACAAGTTCTCCAAAAAAAGAGATCAAATCAAAACGGAAAAAGAAGAAAACCTACACATCTAAGACAAAAGGTAAATCAGATTATAAGCCCAAAAAAGAAGAAGGAACCATAGGCCTCATAAGCTGCACCAAGTCCAAAAAAGACCATCCTTCCAAACCGAAGGAACTGTACATGCCATCATCTCTTTTCAGAAAGGCTAGAAAATACTGCGAGAAGTATCATGATGGATACTATATCCTTTCAGCCAAACACCAACTACTAGATCCGAATGGTCAAGAGATCGCCCCATACGATGAAACTCTCAACAACGCATCAGTGAGTAAGAGAAGAGAATGGAGTAAGAAAGTGTTCGAACAGTTGAAAGAAAAAGACCTTCTCTCGAAAAAACTGATCATACATGCAGGTAAGAAGTACTACGAATTTCTGATACCACTCTTAGAGGAAGCGAACGTCGAATATGAGATCCCCACTGAAGGTTTAGCATTGGGTGAAACGATGTCTTGGTATAATGACTACATCTAAAGAGGTGTATCAATATGAAGAGAAAAAAACATGTGGATAGGTTTTACAAGCTCTTGAACAGACTTGAGGACAAAGTTAACGATAAACGTAAACTCAAGGACTGCTCCGGAAGGATGAAATGGCCCGATAGAGGTGTCTATTTCTTCTTCGCTAACGATGAGTGGAGGGAGGGGGGCAGCTCCTTGAGGATCACACGTATAGGAACTCACGCATTAAAAGATGGGAGCAGCACCACATTATGGAACAGGTTGATAGCTCACAGAGGATACAACAGAGGTAGTTTTCCTAACGGAGGTAATCAAAGAGGTAGCGTTTTCAGAAGGATCGTAGGTGAATCGATCATAAAAAAGAAAGATCTAGAGGACGAGTTCCCACATTGGAGTGAAGGGTCAAGCGCATCTAGAGATATCAGGGAAAACGAGTATGAGATGGAGAAGAGAGTGAGCAGCTACATCAGAGAATTACCGTTCCTATGGTTGAAAGTGAACGACGAACCTAGTCCAAGCAGTGACAGAGGATACATCGAAAGGAATTCCATCTCACTGATAAGCAACTACAGAAAAGATCCGATAGACCCAAGAGACGACGATTGGCTTGGATATCACTCACCTAAAGAGAAGATAAAACGATCCGGTCTATGGAACTCGGACCACGTTACAGAAAGGTACGATCCCAACTTCATGGATGTTATGGAGGAATATATAGAAAAGATGTGAGGATCATGTGTAAAAGATTGAGGCAGGAAGATATAGATGGAAAGATACCAGATTCCGTAGAACCTGCGGTTATAAAAGCCTCAATACAGTCAAAAAAACCTCCTTCCGTTCACAATGATCATAAAAAAGAAGAAGTCAAAGTACAAACAGGCCTTATCAAGATCCTAAAACCAGATCCTAATTCAAACCTAGAGAAAGGTATGAAATTTATCATAAAAAACAGGAAGATAATAGCTGATGAGATAGATGTCGATAAACATAAAGTGAGAGGGTCGAACAACCATAACAAGTTCAGATTCATCGTTCATTCTGCTAAGATAATAAACTACACCGATTGGAAACCTAAAAACGGGAGATGATACACCATGCCATTCGATCTATTCAGTCCGTTCGACCTAGGTTGGCCAG
>CAYSTL010000226.1:0-2090 GCA_964433785.1 uncultured Thermoplasmata archaeon | reverse complement strand
CCATTCATATTCTGTGCGATCACTATGAAAGCGGTCGGTAAATCGGCTTACGCTATCGTTAAAGAAGTGAGAAGACAATTCAAGAAGATACCCGCAATACTAGAAGGAGAAGAAGATCCAGATTATCAAAGAGTTATCAACCTCAGCACTTCAGCGGCTCTTAAAGAGATGGTCATACCTGGTCTGATGGCTATAGCTATTCCACTTGCAGTCGGCTTCTTACTCGGACCTCAGGCATTAGCAGGGTTCCTGATGTCTGCAGTGGGTACCGGTTTCGTACTGGCTATAATGATGGCTAACGCCGGCGGTGCTTGGGACAATGCTAAGAAATATATAGAAAAAGGACATCACGGCGGCAAAGGGTCCGATGCTCATAAAGCAGGTGTCGTCGGTGACACCGTTGGTGATCCGTTCAAGGATACATCTGGACCTTCACTGAACATATTACTTAAGCTTATGTCGATAGTTTCACTGGTATTCGCCAGTGTTATCGCAAAGTACGGTATAGATTTGATCTCATACTTACTATAAGGTGAACTAAAATGTATAAGATGGAAAAAAAACAGGATACTATCCGAATCCCTCCAAACAGGTTAAACGAGGATATAGACGAGGTAGCTAAAGATATAGCAAGAGACGAGTTAGAAGGAATTATAGAGGATGACAACAAGCTGATAATCCTAGCTACCAACATTAAAAGAGAAGGTGATGGCAAAGTAGTCCACGGAGATGGAGGTATTTATCAGGACGTTAAATATGATGCATTACTCTTTGAACTGATGGAACAGGAACTCATACTTGGTTATCTCTGTGAGGTTCTCAAGTTCGGAGCGTTCGTTAGGTTCGGTCCATTAGACGGTCTGCTTCATATAAGTCAGATAATGAACGATAAGGTCGAGGTGGACCAGGGTAACCAGCGTCTGGTAGGTAAAGAACAGAACAAGTCACTCACCATCGACGATGAGATAAGAGCTAGGATAGTGACTGTCAGTATAAACGAGAGAAGTCCGAGAGAGAGTAAGATAGGTCTAACGATGAGACAGAACGGTCTCGGTAAGTTAGAATGGATAATGGAAGAACTGGAAGAAGAGGAGGCTTCATAAGATGAAGAACGCTAAGGCATGTAAGAAGTGTAACTATCTCACAGAAGAGAACGAATGTCCTCTCTGTGGCGGAGAAGTTTCAAGAGAATGGCAGGGATACCTGGTGATCATCGATCACGAACATTCTCAACTCGCTAGAAAGATGGGTATAAGCACGAACGGTAAGTTCGCTCTGAAGGTCAGAGGATAGATGAATACCTCAGTTATACCCGATCACGATCTCAGATTACCAGAAGATAACAGAGAAGAGCTGAAGCAGACTTTAGGTCCGGTCGTGTCTGGAGAGTTGCCGGAAAAGTACACTGGTAAAAAACCGATAATAGCTGTCGGGGACGTGGTCACCGATATACTGATAGAACAGGGGATCACCCCTGATGTATGTATTTACGACGGTATCACACGAAGAGGTAACTACGATAAAGAGCAGGAGAGGCCGGAGAAAACACTAAATATTAAAAATCCTGCTGGTATGATAAAACAAGAATCCTGGAAAGTTATCCAGGAAGCTATCAATATCAAAGAACCAGTTTCAATAGAGGTCGATGGAGAAGAAGACCTCTTATCACTAGTTTCGATCGCTTTATGTCCCGAAGGAGGGATAGTTATTTATGGGATACCCTCTAAAGGGATGGTTATAAACGAAGTCGATAGTGAGATCAGACGAAAAACTTTGGAAGTTATAAATAAGATGATTAAAGTAGACGAAGGATGATATCATGGTTGAAGTAGAAATCGAGAGTGAGAAGGAAAATAAGCTCCTACATCGTAGAGAATTAAATTTGATAGTTTCACATCAGGGTGAAGAAACACCTGGTAGAGAACAGTTAAAAGATAGAGTATCAAATCTGGTGAATTCACCCAAGAACACAGTGATCATCGATTCCATCAACACTATGTTTGGTAAAGAACAATCTAATGTTGAAGCTAGAGTCTACGATGACGAGGAATCAGCAGTTAAGTATGAGCGAAAGTATCAAAAAGAAAGAA
>CAYSTL010000225.1:0-2100 GCA_964433785.1 uncultured Thermoplasmata archaeon | reverse complement strand
CTACACTTCAAAAAAACATGCGAGTTCCTACAGGCTGTAATTCTTTAGATTCACTCTTAAGAGGGGGTGTAGAAAAAGGAGCTGTCACTGAATTCTTTGGAGAAGGTGGCAGTGGTAAGACTAACCTCTGCTTACAGCTAGCTAGGAATGTAGCACTGGACGATAAAAAGGTTATCTATGTAGATACGGAAGGAGTATCTATCGAAAGATTAAAACAGATATCTGGGGATAAGTCTGAAGAAGTCCTTAAAAATATACTTTTCTTCAAAGCTCACTCATTCAAAGAACAGGAACAATCACTACAGAAGGCTTCTAATCTAGCTCTTGGAGAGAACATGAATGTTCATCTTTTGATAGTTGATAGTTTTACTATATTTTACAGAGCATTATTCAATAGTGACGAAAATGAAGGATTGTCTTCACGGTTAGGTAGACAGCTCATAGATCTACTAAAAATTGCTAGAATAAAAGATATCCCAGTCATAGTCACTACCCAGGTCTATGAAAGCGGTGATGGAAAAAAACCAGTAGGTGGACACGTGCTCTATCACAATGCAAAAACAATAGTTCATCTAGAAATACTAGCACCTCATCTCCGAAAAGGGACTTTGATCAAACATCGATCCCAGGCAGAAAAAGAATCTGTTAAATTTAAAATCACTGACGAAGGATTGGTCACACCAGATTGAAGCATGATGACAAGGATTAAATAATCATACTTGTTTTTTGGAACATGCGCCAATTCAGACCTGCTGACATGAGAGAAATCTACGACCTACGAGCAAAGACTATCGATTATTTTTATACCAATAGAGGGGATGAGATAGAATTATGGGCAGACATTATCGATGATCACGGTAACAAGGTCTTACACCTTATGTGCGGTACTGGTGATTTGTCTCTCGGTCTAGCTGAAAAGGGTTTTGATATTGTCGGTTTAGATTTAACAGAATCTATGATATCTGAAGCAAATGATAAATTAGAAAATAGAGAATTAGATAATATAAAATTCGTGAACGATGATGCAAGACATTTCAATCTGAAGAGGAAGTTTGATTTCATTTTTGCCTCTAACGGTGACTTCCATCACTTCACAGAAAGAAATGAAATAGACTCAGTCCTTGCAAAATGTTATGCTCACCTTGAAAATGGTGGATCTATAGCTTTAGAATTGTTCGAATTACCGGAAGAAGACTATCACAGAAAAGAGAAAGAATTCGATCCGTTGAGGGCCCCTCCACAAGGTATGGATATGTGGAAAACAAACGAAGTGAGTTATCACTCAGATAAGCAGATAATGGAAGTCCGTGAAAAATTACATGTTGAGGACGAAGAGAACGATGAAACTACGAATGCAGAATACGAGATTGTTTTAAAGTTATTCTCTGAAGAGGAGATCAAAGAGATATTGCAGGAAAATGGGTTCGATAATATCAAGTTCATAAAAGATTATAACGTGACAACACACATCAAAGATCCGAATACGTGGATAGTAGTAGCTGAAAAATAACTCACATAAAGTCTTCCAAAGTCAATTTTTCATCAGTCTTTTCAGGTTCATTTTTACTTTTATCTTTCTTTTCTTTTTTCTTATCATCATTTTCAAACTGTGAAGAGAACAGGCTAGACTGCTTATTACCAGCTAATAAAGCATCTTCATCCCATCCAAACACTTCTGTTACTCTAGCAAGCGTTTTTGCGATCCTTCTTGCGTAATATTCCCAATCCGGTTCTTTTTCCAATTCATGATCTGGCACCCATGGTTCTACTTCCTGTGGTGTTTTTTGGGCATTTGTAACCACCCACGACACCTTCATTCCTGGTGTGAACTCGTAACCAAGTTCCTGCATCTTCCTAGCTGCTTGAACATTGGGCATACTGTCTGGATTCTTATAGTAACTAAATTTCTTACAAGTCCTAGAAATCACTAGTTTTTCTTCCTCAACTTCACCTTCCCTCGTCTCTTCGATCCACTCTTTAGCCCTATCTATTCCTCCTTCTATGTCCTTATCTAGAATATAATCGAAAAGTTCCTGCAGAGATTCATCCTGGGCTTCAAAAGAGTCACTTCTACGAGTCTCGTATCCTCTTATGAGCATA
>CAYSTL010000224.1:0-2107 GCA_964433785.1 uncultured Thermoplasmata archaeon | reverse complement strand
GATATCATGATAGGCCAACCTAATTTAAAAAGAAGTGGAACTATATTCCCGTTCAATATCTCCTCTTTTGAGGGTCTGCCTATCTTTCTCTTTTTTCCTTCCTTTATCCTAAACACCTATCCTTAATTTTTAGTTGACTTGCTCAACAGATGACCTAATACCAAATATCAATCTGCTGAACTTTGTGCTGGTGATGATCCAGAGGAAGTGTCAGATCTATCTTCTTCCTCATCCTCTACTGGTACACCAGCTGTCCGAGCAGTTGGTTTATCTTTAATAACCTTTTCTTTCCACCAGCCCAATTTATAAACTATCAAAGCCAGTCCACAAGCGATCACGTTACTAAAAGCCATGCCCATCCAGACACCTTTTGCATGGAATGCCAAGAATATGGCAAATATGAACACCAATGGAAGTCTCAACCCCCATAGTCTACTTAGGCTCAAGACCATCTGCTGTCTGGTGTGTCCTGAACCACCAAGTATGGAAGTCACTCCTCTAAAAACACCAAAGAACGGCATCGCTAGTGCGAATATCATCAGAAAGTTAGCACCTTCTTTTACGACTTCAGGATTTCCAGGCATGAATCCACCTATCAAGAAATTTCTTAGTGCAAAAATTATCAGTGCAAATAGACCCATCAAACTAACTATAGATAAAATACCTTTCTTAGTTACCTGCTCAGCTCTCTTCTCATTATCAGCGCCTAAACTCTGACCGACCATCGTACTCATTGCCATGGCTAAACCACCCATGACCAGGAATGTGATATTGAGTATCCTATTACCAACACCGTAAGCCGCACCCGCAACTTTCGGATTTGGAAGTCTATAGATAACCGCCCATAATATTATGAAACCTATGGAACTCCCAAACCTTCCAGCTGATGCAGGCAGCCCTATATTTAAGAATTTTTTAATCTTTGAAAAATCAGGCTTCAGATAAGATAATTCTAATTCCATGCCCAATTTACCTGAGAAAAGCAAATACATGCCGTACAACGTTCCGATACCTCTAGTAGATATCGTAGCTATTGCAGCACCTCTGATACCTAACATGGGCAACGGTCCTACCCCAAATATCAATAATGGATCGATGATCATATTCAATGTCACTGCTATCGCAGTGATTTTCATCGGAGTTATCGTATCTCCCCAACCTCTTAAAACAAACGTAAAAGCGAAGAAAAGGAACATGAAGGGTAATCCAAGGAATATTATCTGTAGGTACTGGGTACCATAATAAGCCAACTGTTCCACATCAGCACCAGTACCTGTCAAAACGTCTAGGAAATATGGAGTTATAAAATAACCTATTATACCCATCACAATCGAGAATACGATGGCAATAAAATAGAGTTGACCAGCATCTCTTTCAGCCTCTTCAAAATTCTTAGAACCGGTGTGCTGTGAAACTAAAGCCAAAGCTGCTACTCCAAAACCTATCCCGATAGACATCATCATGAACACGAAGGTCCAGGCCTGGCCTACAGCTGCGACTGAAGCTTCAGCTACTTCTTTATCTGGTATATGCCCCAACCAAAATGTATCAACCAGATTGTATAATGTCCTCAAAAACGTAGCTACCATCATGGGCCAACCGAGTCTGAATAAAACCGTTATTATATCTCCTTCCAGGATCTCGTCCTTACTCGGTCTTTCAAGAAAGCTTTTTATCCTGTAATAGGTATTCTTAAACAATCCATTGTTCAAATTCATCTTTTGAACTTTTAGTTAAAATGGTGTTATTAAAACCTTTGTATGATTATGCAATCGTTTAGACGGTGTTTTAACGATAATACATCTTAAACAGTAGATTCTTCCATCATCTCTTCTATCTTTTTCTCCATTAGTTCAGATAATTTGTCCTTCATCTCTTTCTTCATCTTAGGTGGGATCAATTCGAACCCAAGGTCCGCACTAGACTTGGCCAGCATAGCGTAAGCGTAGGCCTCTTTAGCCTTCGCCTCCATCAGCATCTCTACATTTTCTTTGATTTCTTTTTTTAATTCTTCATTCTCGTCTAATTTGGACCTTATATACTTTTTAATTTCATCTTTTATCATATCCTCAACTGCCTCAACAACGAGATTTTCAGTATTGATTAT
>CAYSTL010000223.1:0-2108 GCA_964433785.1 uncultured Thermoplasmata archaeon | reverse complement strand
TAATTTTAAACGAAAGTTGTAATTTTTAACCGAAACTGAACTTCATTTATTAATACAAAAATAAAACGGACCCAGGGGGATTCGAACCCCCGTCCTCGGCTCCGAAGGCCAAAAGGATATCCAGACTACCCTATGGGCCCAAAAATTATTTTCAATATCGAGTTTTCCTATACATCAACTATAGGGATTTACAATAGTTGATTATAATGGTGTGGGATATATCATTTTCCATGCAATATATCGATATTATTTTTTCTTGACCTTATATCTAACAAAAATATGTCCATCTTCTTCCACCTCACCTGAGATAAATTCTAATTCAGTGGGCCATTCGTCATCTTCCAGATCTGGTGATGCGAACAGGTATGGTGTATCAAAACCACCGATTAATACAGGATTGAAACGTATGTTAACTTCATCTAGTAAACCCTTTCTTAAAAGTGCACCAGATAACTTTCCACCCGATCCTGTGATAATATTTTCAACATCTAATTTGGATTTCATTTTTCTTAAAACTTCAATAAGATCAACTCTATCTTCTCCCGCTATCAGATAAGGTATCTTATTCTTCTGTAGAAATGCTAGATACTCTTCTGATACATTATAGGAAACCAGATGAAGCATCGGTTTAGTTTCTTCGCCCCTATAACCACTTCTCAATCGTCCTCTCCCATCTACTACTGCTAACCAACCTTCTCTATCGGATTTATTAACCACTTCATCAGGTAAATAGTCTTGATATAAAGCATCTAGATCACCTTCATATGTTTCCAATTCTCTCAATTCCTGACCTTCCTTAACCAACATGTTGCTGCCTTCCATCCAAACTTCGGGTTTATGATCCTCTTCTATCTTTTTGGAGAATTCTTGCCACTCTTCTTCCGTCCCTAAAACTTCATCCCTCTCATCCATATCAATCATAGTCCTATTTGGACCCAATGAAATCCTTCCATCTATAGATGCTGATACATACAAAGTCACATTTGGTCTTTCCATTTTTTCACCTTTCAAGAGAATAGAAGAATTAAAAGCACAGATATTACTCTTTCGATGACTTGAAAAATTAAAAAGTAGCCCTGGGCGGATTCGAACCGCCGTTACGGGGACCAGAACCCCGCATGATTGACCACTACACTACAGGGCTTGAATGTATATGAAAGACCTGTAGCAAATTAGAAATCCTTTCTGATGAGCTACAGGGCTAATTTACGGCTTATTTCAATATATCTTATCACAGATGAAAGGGAACTTGTTTAAAAATCTTACTAGTCCAACTTTATATATAACTATCTCATTTAAATAATGAGGTATCAAAGATGAGAAACCTAGAAGTTGTTGTCATAGCTTTGCTTTCTACAGCAGCTTCTGTATTAACTTGGTATATACTAAATCTAATAACAGGTGGGAACAATGCCTTTTTCAGTTCTTATTACAGCATAATAATATTTCCACCAATTTTTGTTGCTCTATTTCTATTTCTAAGAAAATACCAAAAACAAGAAAGTTAAGTTAGTTCATCTTTTATATTTATACAAGAGATAATCTTCTTTCTCATCCACGATCTCAAAACCTTCTTCTTCAAGGAGTTCTTTCGTCGGTTCATTTCCCTTTAAAACCTTTGAAGTCATAGGATCTTCAGTGTTATCTAATGCGTATCTGAGAAGCATTCTACCGATACCCATCCTTCTGTGATTGTCTAGAACTCCTAGATGTTCTAATAACAAACCATCTCTACCTACTACAATTATGATTCCAACAGGCTTATCTCCCCGCCATGCGACTGCAGAACAATCTTCTACAGCATCTAAAAGAGATTCTTCGATCTCCTTCTGGATCTCCCAGTGAGTATGACCTTCAGGAAATATACTATAGACAAGGTCAACCAGCTTATCTCTGTCTAGCGAGTCCAAGGAACGGGTATTTACTTTCATCGTTTTGTAGTATTGATTTATCTAATAAAAGTATTTTGCAAAAAACTCATTGTAACATTTTAGTAGGAGTTCAAATATGAGCCATGATGATGAAACTCTCTAAGTTCGACTACGACCTTCCTAAGGAAAGGATCGCACAGAGACCTATGAAGCCAAGAGACGAGTCTAAACTTTTCT
>CAYSTL010000222.1:0-2113 GCA_964433785.1 uncultured Thermoplasmata archaeon | reverse complement strand
TACTTAGGTATGGACACTTCATGGACACCAGAGCCGCCTTCAACACCCTGGTTGGATAAGCGTGAATTCGATGAGAAGAAGATAAAGGACTTCAAGATATTGCTGCAGAACGGAGAACAGCAGTACTTCCTGGTAAAAGACAAAGATATGAACAAAGATGTGACACCTTCTTTCTATTTCAATGAACTAACAGACGAAAATATAGAGTCATTCAGAGATCTGAAACACGATCTGAGAAAGAAGGAACTAAAAGAAGAATACAAGCAACCTTTCGATAAAGAGAAAGTTGATGCTAAACAAAAAGAAGCTAAGATGATGAGTCAGTCAACTCTCAACACCTTCGCATACTGTCCTAAGGACCATTTCTTCTCTAGATTGATAGATACACCCGACAAGATATACTTCCGCAGAGGGACCGTACTCCACGACTTTGCTGAATTTTACTTGAACTATCCTGAATTAGCTGAACAGAAAGAAGAGATCCTGAACAAGATGATAGAAGAACTCTCACCTTTCCTGAACGAAAACCAAAAACCAACGAAAAGAACGATGTTCGATATAGGCATACAGAACATAATCGAATATTTACAGTTAAGAGAGCCAGAGATAGAAGAACCGGAAGGATACGAGAAGAGGTACACTCACAACATCTTTGGAGAATTGTTCGACAAAGAGATCACTACGAATTACACTGAAGTTTCATTCTACAACAAAGACATAGGTGCTAAGGGAAAAGTCGACCTTATACTCGACCATGATCACATAGTCGATTTCAAAACAGGTAGTAAGGAATCCATAAACAAGATAATGTCTAGATCCAACATAGAAGATATAGATGAAAAACCGAACTTCCAGGCCAAGATGTACATCGCTCATCACAGATATCATCATCCTGATTCTCCTATCTGCTTCACTTTCTATCACTTACTAGACAACACGAGAGACGTGGTCTCCGGTAACTCAAACCATCAGGACAACATAGTAGATATCGAGTATTATCCTGAAGAGTTCGACCAGGTCACACATAAACAAGAAGTGTTCGACTGGTTACAGTCTTCAAAAAGAAGAAAGAAATTATTGAGCAAACTTAGTTACGATAACTATCGTTCTTTCTTCGAGGACAAAACCATACCTGAATTGGATAAAGATGAACTATTGAACCATCCGATAACTACGGAATTCATAAACCACTGCAAGGACGTAATTGGAGATTACAAGTACGTCGAAAAAGGATGTAAAGGGATAATGAAACAGCTCACTTATTTTAGAGATCAGAATTACTTCAAGAGCGATATCGACGAATTCGAATCTTTCTTACAGAAACAGATAGAATATTACAACAAATGCAGACACTCGAACTTCCCGACAGGTGACGTGGATCCAGATGAGATCGAAAACAAGGATCTGGTTATACTAGAGAACAAGGACGAGGTGATACGATGACTGAAAACACACCAAACGAACAGCAAAGGAAACTCATCCAAAACACAGAAGGGATATTCTTAGCCGATGCAGGTCCAGGTACAGGTAAAACATTCACTATCTCACTAAGATACGCTCATCTATTAGAAGAAAAGAGCGTAGATCCTGACGATATCTTACTCATAACGTTCACCAACAATGCTGCAGAAAATATGAAGGAACGTATAATCAACCTCTCTGATTACGAGCAGTCTGAACTGAGAGATGCTCCCATCTCAACGTTCCACAGCTACTGCAACAAGATACTGAACAGGTACGGTCACGAGGCTCCCAAGATAATAGGTATAGACGATATGATCACTCAATCCACGACTGTCATGGAGAACGAAGTACTGGAGCTGCAGGAATTCGAAACATTCATGGGTGACTTTAGAGAAAAGCATCCTGAATACGATGATTTTTACAGTACCCTCTACGATGATTCAGATCTTCTTGATCTAATCAAATCTTTGGGTGCGAAAGGTATCTTCCCCACAAAAGAAGACTGGTTCAGGAACTCAGAACGATACCTAGACGGTGATCTAAACGAATTCAAAAAATTATTCGAAGATGCAAACGAACCATTACCCGGAGCACATGGTCCTAAACAGTCAGAGTTAAGGAGTAGACTTACAGGATACAAGAACAAGTG
>CAYSTL010000221.1:0-2129 GCA_964433785.1 uncultured Thermoplasmata archaeon | reverse complement strand
TATTGATGGAAGGAAAACCGATAACTATGAAAGAATTAGCTAAGGAATTGAACGTTTCTGAAAGAAAGCTTAAAAGAGCAGTCAAAGGGCTAGCTTCTAAAAACATCATACAGATAGAAGAACTGCCCGATAAGAAGTACCTGAGATTGATAAGAGGAGATATACAGTTCCAAGGAACTAATCCTTCTCAGGAAAAGGCTGTTAAACATAAGAAAGAGAAGGAAAAGGATGACGAGCGGGGCTCTAAGAAGAGTAGAAGGATGATGTACCGCTGATCAGCTATATTTAAATTCATCGTATCCGATTATTTCTATTCGGTATAGCTATAAGTATCTGTTTAAATAATTTAAGAAAACTCTTGATTTTTTCAATTTATTTTTTATCCACATATGAATTAAGAAAATTATATAAACCTGTTATGGAAAAATATAAATACAGTTCCGTAATAAAGTAAATCGAAGGTCGAAAATCACTAATCACTTATCACGATAACACCCTCCCACCCCCCTTTCCTATATTTTTTAAAGATGTTTTTAAAATATTTAGATAATAGTATTTCCTAGAATAGTTTAAATACTAAATATCTTATCAGGCCGCGTGGTTAAGAAAAAAGTTAAACGGTTATTTAAAAAACCGGATATTCTGAATGGAAAAATCGTTCCTACGCTCTTCCTGCTGGGCTGGCCTATAATGATAGAGTCACTGCTTCAAACAGGCTACAATCTAGCTGATACTTTTTGGTTAGGAAATATGGGCAAAGAAGCAGGTAAAGATGCCCTAGCAGCTACACAGATCTCATGGCCGATGATATGGTTGATGATGTCTATAGGTACTGGATTTGGTATAGCAGCGATAGCATTAGTTTCACAACATACAGGAGCAGGCCTTAAAAAAGAAGCAAATAAAGATGCTGGGCAATTACTTCTATTCTTTTTATCGTTCTCTGTGATAGCAGGACTGATAGGATTTCTTATAAGTCCTACATTAGTCAATTACGTGATAACCGATGATCCCGCAGTCGCGAGACAAGGAGCGGTCTTCATGCAGACTATTTTCTTAGGACAACCATTCATGTTCGTTTTCTTAGGTTTCTCATTTCTGCTTAGAGCAAAGGGAGATACTGTAACTCCCATGTTGATAACTCTGGTTTCATTGATAACCAATATAATACTTGATCCGTTATTCATCCACGGTTATGGTCCATTCCCTGAATGGGGGATATTCGGAGCAGCTTTTGCAACAGTTGTCACAAGAGCTGTTGCTGCCTCTATAGCCCTGTATCTTCTATTTGGTGGTAAGGTCAGCATCAAATTGAAACTTAAAAACATGAAACCGGATTTCCAGAGATTAAAGAAGTTTTTCTTGATCGGTGCACCTGCAAGTATCGGTAACAGCGGTACTGCCTTTGGTTTCGTTATTCTAACATTCGTGATAGCGAGGGTCAGCAACCCAACAGCTTCACTGGCAGCATACAACGCAGGAGATAGGATACTGGGATTGATGTTCATATTCATGGGCGGTCTAGCTGTTGCTATGAGCACCATGGTAGGTCAGAATCTAGGTGCAGATAAACATGAAAGAGCTGATGATATCGTCAAGAAAGGTATACTTTCGTTGGCAGGTATAATGACTATATTCACGATCATCATCTTCCTGCTGAGAAAAGAATTCATCATAATCTTCAATCAAGACCCGACCGTGATAAATATCGGAACCGAGTTCCTACTGATATTCTCGTTGAGCATGCCTTTCTTTGGAGTGTTCAGAGCTGTTAATGCTGTTTTCGAAGGTTCAGGACATACAAAGTATCAGATGGCTTTGAATCTTATCAGGTTGTGGGGTCTTAGAGTGCCATTGACAGCGGTTTTAGGTCTAATAATAGGTCTACAGGCAACAGGCGTTTGGGCGGGGATGGCAGTGAGCAACGTTATTGCAGCGGTGGCAGCACTGGTACTACTTCAGACAGGGATATGGAAGAAAAAGGTAATAGACAGGAAAACGAAACTTGCAAAGGAAGCTACTTGAATCAACAGAATATATACTGATATATATCTCAATTAAGAGATATGTTTCTATTTGTAAAACCATTATCCTTCAGTTTGTTTTACTGTGTTTTGAGGTGTAAAAAG
>CAYSTL010000220.1:0-2161 GCA_964433785.1 uncultured Thermoplasmata archaeon | reverse complement strand
ATGTTTTGAACGAAGCTAAAGAAGCTGTTGAAGAAGTACTACCAACTTCGGTGAGCATAACAGATATACAATTCGAAGGATCAGTTATCGTTATCTATACAAAAGACCTTGATGAGTTTACAAAAGACAACCAGATAGTAAAGAAATTAGCTGAAAGACTAAAACGGAGAGTTGATGTTAGACCAGACCCTTCCTTATTGGACGATCCTGAGGTTGCAAGGGAGAAAATTAAAGAAATAATCCCTGAAGAAGCAGAGATAGAAAATATGTACTTCAGAGATGAAACCGGAGAGATAACCCTCGAGGCTAAAGCTCCGGGTATCGCTATAGGGAAAAAGGGGAAGGTCCTTAACGAAGTCAAAAGAGAAACGGGTTGGGCTCTAAACGTAGTCAGAGCACCACCTATACCATCTAAGACCATAAAAGATATCAGAAGTTATCTTAGAACTGTTCGAAAAGATAGAAAGAAATTTTTAAAGAAAGTGGGCAGGAAGATCAATCGTGATACCCGACCAGGTGAAACTTTCGCTAGGGTCACAGCCCTTGGTGGTTACAGACAAGTCGGTCGTTCAGCTCACCTGCTTCAAACAAGAGACAGTAAAGTTCTGATCGATTGTGGGACCGATGTATCAGCTAATGGTGATGATAAAACTCCATATCTCAACGCTCCTGAATTGATGCCTTTAGAAGATATAGACGCTATCGTTTTGACTCATGCTCATCTTGATCACTCCGGAATTATACCGGCACTCTATCAGTACGGGTATGATGGTCCAGTTTATTGTACTTCACCAACAAGAGACCTATCGGCACTTTTACAGCTAGATTATATCAAAGTGGCTGTTGGGGAAGCTAGAAGTCCCCCTTACAAGTCCAATCATATAAGAGAACAGGTCAAGCATACTATAACTCTGGAATATGGAGAGACGACCGATATCGCGCCGGATATAAGGTTGACCCTGCACAATGCAGGCCATATCCTGGGATCAGCAGTTGCCCACATGCACATCGGTGATGGAGATTACAATGTGGTCTTCACGGGAGATATAAAATACGATAATACATGGCTGTTCAATCAAGCTGTGAATAAATTCCCGAGAGCTGAAACTGTTGTAATGGAATCGACTTATGGTGGTTATCATGATCTACAGCCTAGCAGAAGAGATGCTGTAGAACAGCTAAAAGATATATTGAATCAGACTCTTGAAAATAGAAGTGGAAAGGTAATTCTACCTGTGTTCGCAGTAGGTAGGTCACAGGAAGTCATGCTCGTTATAGAGGAAGCCATGAGAAAGGGAGAGATACCTGAGAGCCAGGTATATCTGGATGGTATGATATGGGAAGCTACTGCTATACATACTGCTTATCCTGAATTTTTGAACAAGAAACTGAAGAAGAAGATATTCCATGAAGATGAGAATCCATTCCTATCAGAAATATTTGAACAGGTCGACAGCATGGATAAAAGAAAAAATATCTGTGATAGTGAAGAACCCGCTATCGTATTGGCAACCGCTGGTATGATGAACGGTGGACCGGTATTGGAATATTTCAAAGCATGGGGTGATGATCCAAATTCTTCACTGATATTCGTTGGATATCAGGGCCAGGGAACGATAGGTAACAAGATACAGAGAGGTTACGATCAGATAACTTTAACAGAAAAAGGAGATACGATAGATATACCTGTCAAGTTGAATGTGCATACATGTGAAGGATTTTCGGGACACAGTGATAGGATACAGTTACTGCATTACATCAGCAGCATGAAGCCACAGCCTGAAAGGGTCTTGGTAAGTCATGGTGAAGAAGGAAAATGTACCAACCTCGCTAGCACTATATACAAAAAATACAATATCGAGACAAGGACTCCTAAGAATCTTGAAACGGTAAGACTCTATTGAACTACAAATCAAAATTTTTTATTTTCTTTTTTGATCTGACTTTTTATCTTTAGATTAATGGCTGTGAGGATCAAGGATAACTACAAAGATAAAACTAAGTCAAAGAAAAAATAGGAAAAAAGAAAGAAATAATTTATAGGCTCTGTTCGAAGTCTTCCACTTCGTAATCGAATTCCTCTCTATCTTCGATCTCGCCTTTTATCAATTTCATCTCTCTAGCCAATAGATAGAATACCAGTGCTAATGATTTTCTACCT
>CAYSTL010000219.1:0-2167 GCA_964433785.1 uncultured Thermoplasmata archaeon | reverse complement strand
ATAAGGTAATAAAAAATAAATGAATCGAGTGTAATCTATTTTTGATGAAAGAGATAGACGGCTCCCATGGTGAAGGAGGAGGACAGATACTGAGAACTGCGATAGCCATGTCGATGGTAAACAATGAAGCGGTGAGGATAAGGAATATAAGGGCGAATAGGCCGAATCCTGGCCTCTCTCATCAACATCTCATGGCGCTGAAAGCTGCGAAGGAGATCAGTGATGCTGAGACCGATGGTCTGAGAAAGGGCGCGAAGATAGTTACTTTCAAGCCCGATGATATCAGTGGTGGATTTTATAGGTTCGATATCGGTACTGCAGGTTCGATAACTTTACTATTGCAAGCTGTATTACCACCTGCGTTCCTGTCAGAGGAACCGATAACCATCGAAGTTAAAGGAGGAACAGACGTAAAATGGTCCCCACCATACGATTATTTTGAGAACGTGTTTTTGGGGAACGTAAAAAAGATGGGTGGTAAAGTCAGTTCAGAATGTATAGATAGAGGTCACTATCCGAAAGGTGGGGGGAAGGTCAAGATCGAAGTTCAGCCCAGTGAGATCCATGGTCTAGAGACAGGAAAAAAGGTGGATAAGATAGAAGGAAAGGCTTTCGTCACCAACCTACCCGATCATATAGCAGAAAGGATGAAAAAAAGTGCTTTGAAGGAATTGATAGAGTATGATACTTCCATCTCGATCGAAGAGTATGAATCTCCCAGTGCAGGCACTGCTCTGACTCTGTGGACCGAAGGGGATAGGATCTTAGGTAACGGTATCTTAGGTGAGAAAGGTGTACCTGCTGAAGAGATAGGCAAAGAAGCGGCAGAAGGGATCATTGATGAAATCGAAAGCGGTATGGATCTAGATATATGGTGTGCAGACCAGATCATACCATATTTGGGTATGACTACAGATAGTGGTAAATTAAAAGTAAAGGAGATCACGGGCCATCTTGAAACGAACGTATGGATGGTCAATCAATTTATAGATAAGAAGATAGAGCTGAAGGAAAGAAATGAATTTATATGGATAGAATACTGAGGTGAGGATATGAAACCTAAAGTTATAGTTAACTGTGCCATGTCTGCAGATGGGAAAATAGCACTTCCTGATAAGAGTGAGATCAAGATATCAGGCGAACAAGACTTCGAGAGAGTACATAACTTAAGAAATAGTGTAGATGCTATTTTAGTCGGGATAGGTACGGTATTGGCGGATGATCCAAAATTGACTGTTAAAAAGGATTATGTGGATGAACCAGAACAACCATTAAAAGTGATCTTGGATTCTGAAGGAAGGACTCCTGAAGGTGCTCAATTGTTTGATAAAGGGGATTATCTCATAGCGACGACTAAAGAAACCGATAAAAAGGGATGGATCAAGTGTGGTGAAGGTGATAGAGTTGATCTTGAAGAGTTGATGGAAAAGTTATCTGATATGGGAGTTGAAGATATATTAGTTGAAGGAGGTGGTGAAGTGATCTACTCATTTTTAGAAAAAGGTCTAGTAGATGAACTATCGATATTTGTCGGAAGCTTGATAATCGGAGGCAGAGACGCACCGACACCTGCTGATGGTGATGGAGCAGAAAGTATAGTCGATACTATCGCATTGAAATTGAAATCTTTTGAAAGGATGGATGATGGTATATTACTGAGGTATAAAGTGGGGTTGGGATGACAAAGTTCCTTGTTGACAGGATGCTGGGTCAGACAGCGAAATGGCTCAGATTGATGGGTATAGATGCGGAGTATGCACCTGAATGTGAAGATAACAAATTAAAAGAGATCGCAGAAAATGAAGATAGGGTGATATTGACCAGAGATAAAGAACTTAGTAATCATGAAAGTGCATTATACATAGAAGAAAGAGATATCGATGATATATTAAGTAAGGTTTTAAACGAATTCGACCCCGATATCAGACCACTTTCCCGATGTTCTCTCTGCAACGCTGAGATAGAGTCAATAGATAAGAAGAAGATTGAAGAAAGAGTTCCCAAGGGTGTGTATGAGAGAAATGATGAATTTTGGATTTGTAAGAACTGTGATCAGGTTTATTGGAAAGGCACGCATTGGGATAAGATCTTGGCTAAAATAGAAAAATTGAACAAATAGGTCAGATGGACTCAAAGACCTAGATTGCATCTGTGTACATTAATTAAA
>CAYSTL010000218.1:0-2185 GCA_964433785.1 uncultured Thermoplasmata archaeon | reverse complement strand
TTCTTTCGATCTATCTTCAATCTATACCTATCTCCTTTGTAATCTCCGATCACTACCAAATGTTTCTCATCAAATTCTACAGAGATGATATCTTCATACTGAAAATCCAACAACTTGAATCCAAATAACCTGTCCTTGACATACAACCTTTCATTTGTAAGATATATGTGAGCCCATGTTCCGTTCACCTTCAAAGAACTTCTCATCCATACAAAGGATTTCGCGTCCATTATCACGCTTTCATTGTCGCCCAACCACTTCTCGGTCATCGATATAAATATACCTTCGAAATATTATAGATTTTCTGTAACTAACACGTTCAATTTACTATGGACCTAATCACTTA
This sequence comes from uncultured Thermoplasmata archaeon, assembly GCA_964433785.1. Classification (GTDB taxonomy): domain Archaea; phylum Thermoplasmatota; class Thermoplasmata; order Halarchaeoplasmatales; family Halarchaeoplasmataceae; genus CAYSTL01. The sequence continues at coordinate 1,839 of CAYSTL010000218.1, read as the reverse complement.
TCTGATCCGATAATCTACTCCTAAAATATGATAGAAAAACAAATGATATTAATTGATGCTACAATACCATCTAAAGTTACCTAAACGAAAATTCTTTATTGGAAATATCTCATACCAAAACAAGTCAATACCATGAATGAAAAGATGGAAAGATGGGAGAAAAGTAAAGGTATCGAACTCATAAAACGTATCGGGATACAGGAAGGTGATGCTGTTCTGGATTTCGGGGCAGGTTACGGCCATTATACTTTACCTGCTGCTGAAGTTGTTGGACGAGAGGGGATGATATTTGCAGTAGATAAGAGAGCTGAACCATTATCTGTTATAGGAGAAAAAGCCAGCAAACGTAACCTGATAGAAAACATAAAGACTATCAAGAACACTGGTGACGTGATGTTGAGGTTCAAATCGGACACCCTGGATCACGTACTGCTTTTCGATATCCTGCAAACATTCGAAAAGGAAAAGAGAGATATCCTTTACAAAGAAGTGTACGATGTTCTGAAAGCTGGAAAGACTCTCTCAGTATATCTAAGACATTCATTGAAAGGATACGATGATGGTGGTTTTAAAGAGGAAGAAAAAGAATATATTATAAAGGAAATAGAAAAAACAGGTTTTACTTTTGATGAGGATATCTGTGGAACCCTTACTCATGATGTAGAATTAGTGGAAGGCTGTGTGATGAATTTTACAAAAGATGGTTGAAAAAGAAACAACGAATGTTAGATCTATCATAAAAATTACAGCTCATCGATTATCTGTTTTAACATAAAGAGACATTTTAGATCTTTTTATATCATTCATAACTCTGATAAAGGAGTATTATCACGGCTACAGCGGCAAATATATCCGGTAGGAATGTAAACGGTCCCAATCCCACACCATGCTTGAAGCCCATCAACTGAGTCATCAACGGATTTGAAGATAGTGCATAAAGGAGTAGTGCCAGACTAAAAATCATCAGGTGGTGCAGGTAATAGAGATGATGACAAAAATGACATCCCTGGTATGACCATTACAGGGGCATTGATCGTATTGTTATCAACTTCTTATCTATACTGGTATAAAAAGAGAAGAATAAATGATATTCAAACCCTTTTTTATTTCAATATCCATTTCGACCTTCTTTAACTCTTCTTCTATATATTCCAATGATTCAACAGTATCTATCAATCTAACTCTTCTTTTAAATCACTGTTAAATAACATCCATAAAATCTCACATCTCTTCTGCCTTCTCTACAACCAGTTCATAGAATGGTTTGAAAGATATGATCGTAACAGCTAAAGCTATACCAACACAGACTCCATAGAACCATATCCTATCGTTTGACTGTCTAAAACCATCTATGATGAAACCGAGTTCATCCAATATCAGGCCCAAACCTGCACCAAATAAAACAGCGCTTATTCTAGGTAGTATATCCCCTTTATATTTAATAGAAATCCAGGCAGCTATCAAAACAAAAAGAACACCGTAAGCGATATGATGGATATGGAATCCACCCAACACCAGGTTCTCCCCTACCGAATAAGATACACCTTTACCAACTGGTTCTTCTGCCTCAAAGAACCAAACCCAAAAGTTAGCTATAAAGAAAGATATCAAAAATGAGATACCGACTAAGAAAGTGATATCATCTCTCCTTTCTTTTACATCTTCCTTCAACCTTTTATATATAATTGATACGCCTCTCATTACATGATCACCCTTATTTCTAATATCCCTATTATATACCATCACAATTCTTTCAAATCAGATAGAATTCAAGTGAAGTACCCATTTATAGTCAAGGACACAACTTTTTTTGATTTTTTAGTGTCCTTGACTCATTTC
>CAYSTL010000217.1:0-2192 GCA_964433785.1 uncultured Thermoplasmata archaeon | reverse complement strand
TCTATAATCTGGTATATGTGTTGGATAGAGTAAAACGATCTGATGGATTTGATATAAAGGATCTGATCATTCCAAATAAGTCTTTTACTGCAAAAATGATATTGAAATATGGACCTAAAAAGACTGCTCGAATAGGCTTGATTGTAGTTATTGGGCTATCCATAATGTTTCTTTACCTGGCCCCTGCTTATATTAGTAATGTAGATATAAAATTTTATATATATTGGATAATCTGGCTTTCTATATCTTTATTATGGGGATATAAACGTACGGTAAAAGAATATAAAAGCGCCTTCAGAAGAGCTGAAAAAGGTTCATATAAAAAGGATTCACAATTGTTTTAACTGAATTCCTCTGGATATTTGATCGAGTATATCAAGAATATCAGTGATAGTATTATGAATACCGCAAACATTAATACGAAACCGATATCACCCTGCTGTGCAAAATATCCGGGACTCTGGATCAACGTGTAAACTAACATACCCATCGAGAAATGAAAGATATAGATTGCTTTAGACCATCTTTTCAGTAAACCTATACCACCGATTATAAGCAGTACTGCTGTGGTGAATTCTGCAGTAAGGTGCATACCGATCCTTATCGGTTCTGAGTTCAATTCTGGAATTTGGTCGTTTATATAAAACATGATCCACATACCTATCATGGATATGCCTATGAATATGGAATAGATTGAAGCATACTTTTTGATATTCATTTTTCCATCTGATTTAATCTCAAGTATATCTGATATATTATACTTTCTAGAAAAAAGAAAAAATAAGGTGGTTTTTAGATGTTTCTTGTTTTCTCTTTCAACCACTCATCTAACTCTTCGTTTAGATGTGGGGAGAGTTTTTCATAGACCTCGTCATGATACTCGTTCAGCCATTCTCTTTCTTCTTCAGTAAGTAAAGAAACGTCAACTGCGTCCAAATCTATAGGACATAGTGATATAGTTTCGAATTTCAGGAACTCTCCGAAATCTGTCTCATCATCCTTAGTAACGAGCAGTGTATTTTCTGTTCTGATACCCCATTCATCTTGCCTATAGATTCCAGGCTCGTTTGTTATGATCATCCCTTCTTTCAGCTTAACGTCGTGTACATTATTGGATATATTCTGTGGACCTTCATGTACGTTTAGGAAATATCCCACACCATGTCCAGTTCCACACTTGTAATCAATATGGTTATCCCACATGGGTTTTCTAGCTAATACATCTATATTGGCACCTCTAGAACCTTTCAAGAATTTGGCTGTAGCTAGATTGATATGTCCTTTCAGCACTAAGGTGAAATCACGTTTTTGTTTTTCCGATATATCTCCGAGAGCTACCGTTCTTGTGATGTCAGTTGTTCCGTCAAAATACTGTCCACCAGAATCTAAAAGATAGAAATCTTCCTCTTCCAACTGGTAATCTGATTCTTCATCAGCAGAATAGTGCATCATGGCAGCATGTTCTTTGTAAGCAGCTATAGGATCAAAACTCGGACCTACAAAGCGATCATCTTTAGCACGGAATTGTTCAACTTTGTTCTCTGTCGTGATCTCAGTTATATTTTCATCACCTGCACTCTCTTCCAACCAATGAAGGAATTTCACCATGGCTACTCCATCTCTTACCTGGCAGTTCTTGTAGTTTTCAATCTCAGTATCGTTTTTCTTTGCTTTTAAGTTCTGTGTGATACTCGGATTCTTCTCTATCTTTTTACAACTATCTGGGATCGAATCGAACAACCACTTGTTTGTATTTTTATGATCTAATATCACTTTATTGTCTTCATCCAGATCTTCGATAAATTCCTTTATCTCCTCGTAATTGTGTAGAACGATATCGTCCTTTACTAGTTCATCTTCAACGAAATCATCAACTTTATTTTCATCTATGAAAAGATGAGATTTGTCTTTTGTTATGAGACCATATGCGACTGCTACTGGATTGTACTCGACATCTTCACCTCTGATATTGAAAGTCCAAGCTACTTCGTCGAGTTTCGTTATGATGTAAATATCTCCACCTGTATCGTCCATCTCCTCTCTGATATCCTCTATCTTCTCTTTCCTACTTTTACCGGCGAATTTCACCTCATGTAGGAAGATATCATTTTTTGGGACCTCAGGTCTGTCTTCCCATATCTCGTCTATCAGATCTAATTCAGTCACCAGTTCTACATCTTCTTCTAACTCGT
>CAYSTL010000216.1:0-2222 GCA_964433785.1 uncultured Thermoplasmata archaeon | reverse complement strand
GAAGTCTATTCAGATACAACATCAAGCATCAAGCTTTCACCAACTACGGGTGGAATAGAAGAGATAAACATGATGATAAGCCTCGCAGCAGGTGCTAAGACTCAAGACCTGAATCAAACATTGATAAGAGTCTACAGTGACAACAAAGAAGTAAGTCTGGAAGCTGGTCAGATAGCGAACAAAGAAAATTATAGTTATTTCGCACAGATCAAACCTGAAGGCGGTGGAGATTCATCTTACATAAGATCTGGAGATAAGTACAAGCTCACTATAAATCTAACAGCGAAGAACCAGAAAGGAGAATCTATAATCGGGGCATTAGGTTCTCAGGATGAATTGGAAATAAACATAATCCCAAAACACGGAACAGCAACATATGAAAGTGTAACGGCACCACCTACGATCACAGAAAAGATGATAATGCTGTGAATCTTAAACTCTTTTCTCTTTTTATTATTGTTTTTTAAATTGTGAATCAAAAAATATTAGAAACCAACATATTTAAGATAAGATTTTGCAAAATATTGATATATTATATGTAAAGTTTATATCTAGTTAATATAGACAATAGTTTCCTGTTCCGGAAAAGTGTGTAAAAATGAAAATATTATTGTTAGATGATGATAAGGATGTTTTAAGCCAGACTAAATTGTATCTTGAGATGAATAACGAAGATTTCGATGTGGAATCTACCTTTATGACTAAAAAAGCACTTGAGAAACTCGATGAAAAAGATTTTGATGTTATTGTATCGGATTATCAGATGCCTATTATGGATGGATTAGAATTTCTTGATATCATCAGAAATGATAGAGGAGAAGATACACCTTTCATCATCTTTACTGGTAAGGGAAGGGAAGATGTAGCTATGAAAGCCCTGAATCTAGGGGCAAATAGGTATATACAAAAAGGAGGGAAAGCCAAGGCTCAGTATGGTGTTCTTAGTGATGCTATCGAACAAGAGTGGGAACATTATAGGAAGGAAAAGGAACTACAAAAATCAGAAAAAGAAAAATCATTGATTCTAAAGAGTGTTGATGAGATAATCGCTTATCATGATAAGGATCATAACATTATATGGGCCAACAAAGCCTATCGCGAAGCAACTGGTTTTACATCTGATGAGATTGAAAGAAAAAAATGTTATCATGCCTGGAAGTTAAAGGAAGAATGCACTAATTGTCCTGTTACAGAGTCTATCAGGAGGGGTAAACCTGCAGAAGCCGAGTTAACCCCTGAAAATCAAGATGATTGGCCATCAGATTTTAAATCCTGGCTGGTGAAAGCAAATCCAGTTAGAGATGATTCAGGCGAAATAATAGGTGCCGTAGAAATAGCGACCGATATCACCGATAAAAAAAGAATAGAAAGAGAATTGAAAGAGAGCAGAAGATATTATAGAGCTATAGTTGAAACTTCTCCAGAAGCTATTGCTATAACTGATTTAGAAGGTAATATCATAGATTGCAATGAAAGAGATTTGGAGATGCATAAAATAGATTCTAAAGATGACTTGCTGGGAAAAAATGCTTTGGATTTCATAATCCCAGAACAGAGGGATAGAGCGAAAGAAAATCTAAAGAAGACTCTTGAGGAAGGTGTTACAAAGGATAAAAAATATACTCTCATCGATTCTGAGGGTGATAAATTTCCAGTCGAGATGTCGGCTAGCTTGATCCGAGATTCAGATGGAGAGCCTGAATCCTTCATGGCGATAATCAAGGATATAAGTGAGCGTAAAAATGCATTGAAGGAACTGAAAAAGAAGGATAAGTACCTTGATTACATGCCGGAGTTCGTCAACGTGATAGATAATAACGGTGATATCGTATACAGGAGTGAATCTTTCTTAGGAGACAATATATTTGATTCTGATGATATAGATGAATCAAATGTGTTTGAATTCGTTCACCCTGATGATAGAGAAAAAGCTCAGGAGTATTTTTTCAAGGCTTTAGAGAATCCCGGAGAGGAATTTAGGGTAGAGATAAGAGGTAAGACCAAGGATGGTTGGACCTGGTTCGAAGGCAGATTCATCAACTATCTAGATGAAGATCCAGTCAACGGTATCATTGTTACTGGTCAAGATATTTCAGAAAGAAAAGAGATAGAGAAGAAGCTGAAAGAGAGTGAGAAAAAATACAGGAGAGTCACAGAAAATGTCAACGATGTTATAACATTGGTAGATGAAGATGGTAAGATAATTTATGGGAACGAAAAAG
>CAYSTL010000215.1:0-2229 GCA_964433785.1 uncultured Thermoplasmata archaeon | reverse complement strand
TAGTAAAAACCTATAACTATCGAAACATTGTAGATTAAAAATAGGTGATAATATCCTCGAATGTCTCCGATGTGGAAAAAGTTATCCAGATGAGTTCAGATTGAAGTGTGACTGTGGTGAGGTTCTAGAAGTTATCAATGATTTTTCTGAAGATTTTGAAGATCTTTTGAATCAGAACAAATTGGATACCAAAAGATATCTAGATTTTATTCCTATAGATAAAGGATACATCCCTGATCTTACTCCTCCGATAACTCCAAACATCGAGAAGGAAATAGATGGTGTCGATATCGTATTCAAACCAGAGTATCTGATGCCCAGCGGATCGTTCAAGGACAGGGGTACTTACGTAACTATATCTAAATTAAAAGAGGAAGGTATAAAAGAGGTCAGTTTAGATTCATCTGGAAACGCTGCGATAAGTCTTGCATTGTACGGAAGATCTGAAGGGATAGATGTCCATGTCTTTGTCTCTGAAGATATATCCAAGGATAAAATGAAAGTGCTGAATAATTTGGGTCCGACCATACATAAGATCAAAGGAGACAGGATGGATGTCCATGAAAAGGCTGAGGGGTTCGATAAAGGAACATACGTTTCACACTGGTACAATCCGTTCTTTTTAGAAGGTACCAAGATAACAGCTTACGAAGTCGGAGAGAATATGAACATAGATCAGGTTATAGTACCAACAGGGAGTGGAACGATGTTCTTAGGATTGTACAAAGGTTTCAAAGAGCTCTATGAGTTCGGAGTTGTCGATAAAATTCCTAAGTTCATATCTGTTGAAGCGGAAGGTTTCGAGAGTCTTAAAGATAGGAATAGGAAGAAAAGCAAGTTAGCAAAAGGTATCGAGATCATAGACCCTCCAAGAAAGGAACAGATGAAAGATGTATTGAAGGAAACCGGTGGTTTCTCAATATCAGTCAGTGATGATTGGATCGATGATGCCCAGGATGGACTCGCTTCCATGGGATTCTTGGTTGAATCCACTTCTGCAGCTGCATTTGCCGCCTTCAAAGAACTTCAAAAAGATGATCGATTCGAAGAAGATGAAAAGGTACTGATACCTTTGACGGGTTCTGGTCTTAAGTCCTTTTAGAACATCCTAACTCTTCCTTTAATGATTCATCATCCCGTAAAGCTTCGATCGTTCTTTCTACTTCTTTCAAAGTATTGTATGGAGAGATACCTATCCTGACGACTCCTCCTTCATCCTGGAGTCCTAGCACTTCCACTAACCTTGTGGCGTAGAAATCTCCATCCCAGACAAATATACCTCTATCTCCAAGATATGACGCTATCTGTTTTGGAGTATATTTTTCGTGTGTGAATGATACAGTCGAAGTGCTCTGTACATCTTCAGGAGGTCTGTAAAGAGTTATTTCAGGTATCTCTGATAAACCTCCTACCAATCTTTCAGTCAATATCTCTTCGTACTTTTCGAATAACTTCAACCCTGCTAGTATGTTCTCTCTTCTTTCTGATATATCGTGAGGTCCATCCGATTCAATAAGAGATGAGAACTCATTTCCAGCTTCAGCTATGAACTGTACCGCTTCCTTTGCCCCGGCTAGACCTTCATGGTTGAGTGTGCCGGTTTCGAACTTGTTTGGAGGTGTTTCTTCCTGCGGTCTGACTTTTAGTGTGTCCAGCTCAGACATGATCTCTTTCTTTGCGTACATGATCCCGATATGTGGCCCGAAGAACTTGTAAGCGGAACAGAGCAGGAAATCTGTTTGGATCTCTTTCACATCTATGGGAAAATGAGCAGCGTAATGTACAGCATCTATAACTGTGTAAGCTCCTACTTCATGTGCCTCTCTAACTATTTTCTTAACATCTGGAACAGTTCCGACAGCGTTGGACCCGTAAGTTACTGCTACTAATCTAGTATCTTCATCCAGTTTGGAATAAAAGTCATCCATATCCAAGGTAAGTGTGTCGGTATCGACCTTGACCTCTTCTACCTCGATACCTTCAGATTCCAATTCTTCCCATGGAGATCTGTTCCCGGCATGATCCAGTTGAGTTATGAGTATTTTATCTCCTGGATCTAATTTCTTCTGAATCGCCTGGACCAGCATAAAGTTGAGTGTGGTCATGTTAGCACCGAAGATCACTTCATCTTCAGAACAGTTGAAGAAATCAGAAAAGATCTTTCTAGTTTCTAAAATAAGCTCGTCTGTTTCTTGACTGGTTTTGAACTGTCCATGGATATTCGCGTTG
>CAYSTL010000214.1:0-2240 GCA_964433785.1 uncultured Thermoplasmata archaeon | reverse complement strand
TATCAAGATACCCTCTATCTGTGACGATCATCGAAGCTTCATCAGATAAATCAACTACCCCTTTTTCCGGTGATACATATCTGATCAAAAACTTGATATCTCTATCTTTGAGATTTTGATTCACTTCCTTCAAACCTTCGAGCATAAAATGATAGTGTCTTTTGTTGGCATCTGGAAAATCATCAGTTAACCCAAAAAAGACTATCAAAGGCTTATTTGATTCGTTGGCTATTTCGACAGCATACTTCAAAGCATGGTTGTACTCGGTCCTCTGGGACTGCTGCATCCAATATATTACGAAATCATCATCTGTAGCATCTTTATCATTTAATCGTTTTACCCTCTCAGGTTGAATATCCTGCATTTTCTCATTTTAATGATGTCAGGCTTGTTATAACTAAGTTGTTGTTTCATATATTCTATTGTTTTTTAGAAAAGATATTTTCATTTTAATCACTCTTTCTTCTATCTCTTTTTCAAATAATACTATTTTAACATTATCTATTTTCTTTGAGATATATATCCGTTAAAATAACCAATAAGAAATCCAGTTATCACACCTATTAGTAAAAAAATCCCTTTTACGTTTAAAGAGGGAGTATAGGTAGTAATAGAGATACCAAATAAACTTAACCAGGAGATCACTCCGATTATCATCCCAATACTACCACCTAAGAAACCATATGCTCTTAAGTTCTTTTTACTATCATCCATATATTTTTTCAATTTGTTTTCAAAATATTTGAAGACTATCAGAACTGTAATTATAAAGAAGAAAACAAATGAGAAAAATGGATCAAAAAGTTGTCCTAAAATCAAGCTACCTATAAAACCAAAAATTATCCCTAAAACTACTGCCACTTCAATCATACCTAATAAAACTCTCCCAACATAAAAAGATCCAGAAAAAATCGATTTTTTTAACTTATTCTCAACAGTAACTAATCCGAAAAGAGGTGGTAATGCGAACAACATGATTATTGCATGATACAACTCAATAAAATTCCCTAAAATAAAGGTTGATAAAATACCAAACCCTATCCCTATCATCAAATCATGGTTTTCTTTATACCTTTTACCTATAAATAAAGCAAAATTTGTACTTCCTATGATCGTTATTCCTACTAAACCTAAGGAATATACAATTACAGGATCAAAAAGCAATTCATTAAAAAGGAAGGATGTAATAATCAATATTCCCCCGAGTCCATTAGATGTGAGATTTATATTTTTCTTTTTTGGTTTGGATATGCTTTTATTTTTCAGTTTTATATCCATATCAAGGCCCTCATTATACTTTAATCCGTCTACTTCGCATTATCTTTCATTTTTTAATCTGATTCATCTTCATCAACTTTCTTCTTTATTTTTTGACTGAAATAACCTAAGAATAGGCCAGCTATTAGTCCGGCGATCAGATTGATGAGCAATGTAAGAGGTATTTTTACTGCACTTATCTCATAATAAAAAGTGGGGTAATAAAAAGAATACATTCTATTCACGATCAATCCAATACCTCCTCCTATACCTGCTCCTATTATTCCAGCACCTTTTGGCCTGTAGATCTCATTTTCATCTAGATTAAATTGCTTTCCGAGTCTAGCTCCAAAATAGACTATAGAGATAATTATTCCACTCAAAAGTCCAGTAAGTAAAGCTTTACCACCACCAATTAAAATAGCAAATAAGAGGCCTAAAATAACCCCTAAAAATGCTCCAACAGTAAAGCTTAGCATCATCGTCATACCCACTCTTATCAATTCATCACGCTCTGAAAACTTTTCTCTAGAACAGATAACACTAGATACTCCCATCAATATAATTGCCAAGAGTATATAGTGCTTAATATTGATCCCACTAATATCAAGAAAATTAAGCCCCAGATACATTATTATCATACCAAATGAGATCCCACCAAGGCTCGCTATAGATAAAATGTATTTACCACCATATTTTAAGGAGAGATTAGATACTATAATAGAAGTAAAAGGGATTATTACCGCTGTAGACATCAACAGTCCACCTATACCTTCTTTTATTAAGTAACCAGCTATATATAGTACAAAAATTGGAACACCTAGATAGGTGAACCACGGTAATAACTTATCTTGGTATTTTTCTTCCATAAATATCAAACCTTTTTTCATCTTATCACCATATTATTTATCGGATACACTTTCATATTTGTATCCAATAGAAAAGCCAACAATTGCTCCGACAGCTAGTCCAATATATATAAC
>CAYSTL010000213.1:0-2241 GCA_964433785.1 uncultured Thermoplasmata archaeon | reverse complement strand
TGATCTTTTCAATCATAAAGTCGATTGGAATTTCGCTTTCCCAGAAAAAAGTATAAACTATATTTTTGAAAATAGTGGATGGTTTGTTCTGATCATTTTATTTTCATCCTTGTTTTTGATTTTATTAATCCCACAGTTGAGGAAATTATTTGCAGGAAGTAAAGAAGAAGTGGACACCTCATCAAAAGAGATGGAAGAAGAAATATCGGAGTCGGTAGAGAACGCTATAGCAGATTTGAAAAAGGGAAAAGATATCGAATCTTCAGTCATAAGATGCTATCAGAAGATGTGTTTGATATTAAACGAACATGGCATGAGATATGATAAGCACATGACTCCTAGAGAATTTCAAAATTATTCGATAGAGAATCTATCTCTGTCTAAAGAAATTATCTCAAATATTACAAAAACATTTGAAAAGGCAAGATACGGTTCTAAAAGTATGGATGAAAGTGATAGAGCCTTAGCTCTTCAAAATCTGAAAAAATTTAGAAAAGAAATACAGAGCTGAATAAGGACTACTTTATATAATTGAATATTATCACCAAAAAAACTAAGAATTTTTATAACAAAAGGTTATTTAGCCCATAAATGTGGTGAGATACTGGATAAGAAGAATTTATTCCTTATCAGTTTGATTCTCGTATTCGTCGCATCTTGGTTTATTGGTAATATATCTTACCTTTTCTCAGATTTAGGTAGAGGGAAAATATCACATGGTTTTGTCAGTGCCGGGGGTGATGTAGAAGTGTTCGATATCTCGATTTATTTCCTACTTTTAATTTTCTTTATTTTAGCAGTATTGGCACTTACTCTTTATATTTATAATAAGTATGGTAAAGTAGCTTTCGAAATAATAAAAATACCATCAGTAATAGTTGGTTTTGTAATATTTTTAGGGTTTATGTTTCTCACAGTGGGAACTTACTCTACTGAGTTTGTGATCATAATGGCGATTGTGGGTGTCATAACGTTCTCATTAATAGCTGATAAAAGAGGATGGGCCAGGTTAAACATAATTTCAGCCTCTGCTATCTTGTTGATAGCAATACCTATCATATACAGGCTTTACAATATCAATGCAGGTACTATAATTTTAGACGAAGGTGGGAAGAGGATGTCTAAGATAGGAGAGTCTGGTAAAGAGCTCGTTGAAGGTGCTACAGGGGTAGGAGGAGAAAATATAGGTTTGATAATTATCGGTTTACTTTTAGTGATAATCGCTATCATAGCTGTAACTCCTAAGATTATCTCATTAATACGATCAGGTAATAAAGAATCAGAAGAACAGAGCAGTATAGAAAAGGACTTATCAGATTCAGTTGATAAAGCGATAAAGGATCTTAAGAAAGGTAAAGACACAAGGTCAACTATAATTAGATGTTATCAGAAGATGTGTTTTATTCTCGAGGATTACGGTGTAATTTACGATAAGTATATGACTCCTAGAGAATTTGAGTATAATGCGATACATAATCTGAATCTATCTAAAGATACGATAGATGACCTGACATCGATATTTGAAGAGGCTAGATACAGCTCACATTCACTAAAAAAATCACAACGAAAAGAAGCTTTAAAAAATCTTAAATTACTAAGAAAGGAGATCGGATAAAATGTCAAACACAACGATTGAAAAAGAAGAAACTGAAAGTATGTTTAGGATTTTGTTATTATCGATAATAGCATTACTAGCTGTTTTCATGGCCTTTGTGGGTGGATCATTAAAGTGGATAGTAGGTCTTTCTATAATCATCTTTATCGGGGCAATAATCATCTTTGAGATATATAATAGGACCGTAGGCATATCAGATTGGGAAAGAGATAACGAGCTCGATTCGATCGTTAATCTAAATTTAGAAAAGTTGTCCGAAATAGCTGGTAGAGCTTATCGTGATAGAACTATAAGCAAAGCTCTCCTAGAGGAAAGAATAAAAGAGGAGTTTATAAAAAAAGTCAAGAATCACAAGAACATCTCTGATGCAAAGATGGAAAGATTATTACAAAATCCTGAAAAGCTTAGAGAAATAATTGATGATGATGTGATTACCGAATTCATCGTTGGAAGTAAAAGCTACAATAAAGTGATCCATGAGGAATCTAAATCTAAAAAATCTTTCTTAGAAAAATTAGGATTTAGAAAAATAACGATTGATAAAAACTATAAAGAAAGAATAGATGAAGTTCTAGATAGAATGGAGGAATGGAATTGAATATTGAAGATATCTCTGAGATTAGTAA
>CAYSTL010000212.1:0-2249 GCA_964433785.1 uncultured Thermoplasmata archaeon | reverse complement strand
ACACCTATAAATGAAATCATGAAAAAAGATGTTGAAGTTATAAAAGATCCTGACAAGTTAAGGATCAGCCTGGAGAAGACTCGCAGTCAGATACTCGCCCTGCTAAGTGTTAATGAGATGACTATATCTCAAATATCAGAGGCACTCAACAAAGACCAATCTACGATATATCGACACGTTAAGAAATTGGAGGAAGCTGATCTCGTAGAAGTCTGTGGAGAAAAAAGACAACATCACATCCCAGAGAGGGTTTACGGTAGAACAGCAGATGTATTCATACCGAGCATAGAGCCGATGGAAAAGGGAAATCCTTCAGCAGTTTGGATAACCTGGAAAAAAGATCACTGCGACGAGATCATAGATCATCTTACAGAGGTAGGCTATAAGATAGATAATGAAGAGGAAATAAAAGGAGAACTGAATGACTTTTTGACTTATCTTAACAATCATATATCAGAGATCCTCAATTCTGGAAATGATGATCTACAAAATTCTAACTTTTTTACTATACTCAGGCTGAAGATGATGATACTTTTGATAGAATTAGTCAAAAATGATGAGTTGGATGATAAATTAATAGATATAATTGAAAATTTTAAGTTCGTTGATTGATTTTTTGACCAACACTTGCATGGCCATGCAATAGTTATAAAGACTTATTAGTTTTAAACGTATTAAGATATTCGATGACTGATCACTTGAAAGTTGTTAAAGACCCAGATAAGATAAAAATTGGGTTAGAAAACACAAGGAGTGATATTCTAAATATTCTAAAAGAGGACGATTATACTATAAAAGAGATAGCTGAAGAGTTGGACAAAGACCGATCTACTATATACAGACATATCAAAAAATTGGAAGATGCGGATTACGTAAAATACAAGAAAACTGAGGATGGTAAGAAAAAGTATTCAAGGGTCGCTCACACCATATTTTTAGACGTGGAATATTTGGATTTTGAACAAAAATTGGATGTTGTCATGGGATGGCAGTTAGATTTTAAGAAAGAGGATTTAGTAAGGATGGGAGAACTAGGTTACAAAAATGAAAAATCTGAAAAATTTATAGATGAGATCTACTCATTTCTCACCAGTCTAGATAAAAGGGTGAAGGAGAGGGCTGAACACCATGGTAAAGATATAAGAAAAACTGATTTTACTATAATTTTTAGAGCTAAGCTCCTTGCTTATTTGATTTTATGCTGTAAAGACCCTGAATTTAAGGAGAGAGCCAAAGATATTTTTTCAAAATTTGAAAGCGATCATAATTTCGAATTATTTGAAGGTGATCATAATCGTTGATGATGTGGTTATCGTTTGTGATAAAGAAAAAATAAGAAATTTACTCGGACGTACGAAAAGAGAAATACTAAGCGTACTGTCAGAAGAAGAACTATCATGTAAGGAGATCGCAGATCGTTTAGATAAAACCCGTTCTACCATCTATAGACATATAAAAAAATTACAGGAAAGCAATTTTGTAGAGATCAAGAGAGAAGAAAAAGTTGACCAAACAACTAAGAAAATCTACGGTAAAACAGCAGATCTATTCTTACCTTTACCTCAATCGATGGAAGCAGATAAGCCAACTAATGTTTCTGTAAGATGGGATGAAGAATCTACAGGTAAAATTCTTAAAGTTTTATCAGATATTGGTTTTGATATAGAAAATGAAGAAGTTACTAAAAAAGAATTAGTATATTTTTTCAAGGAGATGGACGGATTAGTTAAAAATTTGTTAAAAGAGAATGATGGTTTTGATGATCTAGACATGTTTTCAATTTTAAGATTGAAACTGCTTATATTGATTTCTGAAATTCAGAATGACGACGAAGTTAGAAAGAGATGTGAAGATATCTGCAGTAAATTTAGAGGTTGATTGCATGATTGTACAAGTGTACCTAAACTTTATCTATAATGTTGGTATTAATATTTAACGATGGAAGACCCTGTTCGTGTTATCAGAGATCCAGATAAAATCAGAATCTGTATTGAGACCACTCGCAACAAAATCCTTTCGTTATTGAGTGTAGAGAATATGACCATCTCTCAATTATCTGAAGCTTTAAGTAAAGATCAATCTACCGTTTATAGACATGTTAAAAAGTTAGAAAAATATGATTTCGTTACAGTCTGTGGGGAAAAGAAGGAACATCACATACCTGAGAAGATCTATGGTAGAACTGCAGGTATGTTTCTGATGATCCCACAATCCAACGATATGGAAGATGATTATGAAGACAGATGGCG
>CAYSTL010000211.1:0-2263 GCA_964433785.1 uncultured Thermoplasmata archaeon | reverse complement strand
ATTTGTAGTTGATTCTAGTGACTCCGATAAAAAGATTTCTTTTTCATATACCGAAGGTTTTAAAAGTGGACTAAAAGAGGCTTTAACAGGGTTTATGACTACATGGAAGAACGGAGAATACGAACTGAATCTCAAAAACAGTGGTACTTACACCGCCAAGAATATGTATCCTTTATTACCATATGATAATGAGTGGCAGATAGTGGATGGAGATATTGTATTCTCCAAGAATGAAGGGGAAATTAGAGTTGATATGTACCTTGGAAAGGATGAGTTGAAAGGAGAAAAAATACTAATCTTGATATTTCCCGAAAGAGGAAAAATGATTTTTACTTAGTTTTTTCTATTAATTTTATCTTAAAATATCATTAAAGAAATATTTATATTGGGGACTAAAAAAAGAGTTATATGAATCCTAATATAGAGGTTCACCTGAAGTTTATTAAAAAATTGAATTTGAGAGAATATGGGTTAAAGTATAAATAGAAGTTAGAACCTAGTATAACTTGTGGTTAGAATGTTTAGTAAAGAGAGGAAAGTAGGTCCAAAAGGACAGGTTGTAATACCTAAAGATTTCCGTGATGAGATGAACATCAGACCAGGAAGTAAGGTTGAATTTGAATATACTGAAGACGGCATATTGATAAAAAGAGAAGATGAAGAGACCGAAAAAGTATTTGAAAAAGTTGCTAAAAAGGGTAAAAAAGTTACTAGAGATATACATCCACATGAAGCCTACGAATCAGAATTGGAGGAAAGAAATTGACTTATATAGATTCGAATTTATTCATCTACGCAGCACTTTATGATGATGAAAGAGGAGAAAAAGCTAGAAAATTTTTAGAGGAAGTCCGTTTAGGTAAAGAAGTATCTTATACATCGTCTCTCACATTTGATGAGGTGTTTTGGATAGTTAAAAAAGAAAAAGACATGGACAGTGCTTTGGAGATTGTTAGAGCCATGTTGGAAATGAGAAACTTAAAATTTGTAACTGTTGATACTTCTTTACTTTGGGAATCTTATAAATTAATAAAAGAATATGGATTGGATCCAAGAGATTCTATACATCTTGCATGTGCTTTAGAAAAAAAATCAGATATAATTACCTCTGAAGACAGAGATTTTGATGATATAGATGTTGTAAAAAGAGAGTGGATTGTCTGAGATATTACTTTTTAAAAAGAAATAGACAATATTTTATTTTGAATAAAATATGAGTGGAATGAAATGGTGGATGTAGATAATAGGGTCAAGCAAGTCGAGAAGAACCTGATGGACGATTCGAAGGAGGAGTCCATGGACCTGTATGATAGGATGGAATATTACGATCTACCTGGAATGAGTATCAGCGTTATCGATGATGGTGAGATAGATTGGAGTAAAGGTTATGGTGTTCTTGAGGAGGGCACCGATAGAGAAGTCGATGTAGATTCTGTTTTTCATGCATGTTCCATGAGTAAATTCGCCAGTGCTATGATGGTCATAGAATTGGTTGGTAGAGATGAGTTGGACGTAGATGAGGATGTGAACGAATATTTACAGAACTGGAAAGTCAGTAAGAACAAATTCACTGCTCAGAACAAGGTCACTTTACGTTGGTTATTGAGTCATCAAGGTGGATTTATGGATCCTGAAAAAAGTTTCAGACCGTATGATGATAGGGATGATCTCCCTGAATTGATAGATATATTGAACGGAAAAACTAGATACTTACCCGAGAGAGCAGAAGTGAAATATGTTCCTGGTGGTGGAGCGGAGTACTCAGATACAGGTTACTGCGTGGTAGAGCAGTTGTTAGAAGATGTTACTGGAAAAGATTTTTCTGAATTGGCCGATGAACTGGTGTTTGGTCCTCTAGGTATGGAGAACAGTTACTTCAAGCATCCATTTGAGTTCGATGATCTGTCTAACTTCGCTGTCGGTCATACTAAGGATGAAGTTCTAGAAGAGAAAAGAGCGGTCTATCCGTATCTAGCTGCAGCAGGATTGTGGTCGACACCTACTGACCTTTCCAAGATGATGATAGAATTGATGGATTCTTTGGAGGGAGAAGGGAAGTTGAGTATCGGAAAAGATCTGGCTGAACAGATGGTCACACCTCAGGGCGGTGAAGACTGGGCCGGTCTTGGTGTATTCCTGAACAAGAAAGATGATCTGATAGCTTCTTCTTTAGGATGGGGAAGAGGATTTCAGGGGATGTTACAGTTTTATCCTTACCTGAAGAAAGGAGGAGTCGTGATGATCAATTCTAATTTAGGTAGTC
>CAYSTL010000210.1:0-2264 GCA_964433785.1 uncultured Thermoplasmata archaeon | reverse complement strand
TTATTTATAATAATATCTTTTTATTTGGATTCGTTTTGATAAAGTATCAAAAAAAACTAATAATGTAATTTGGATAAGGTATTATTCAAATATTTTGAGAGGTAATAAAAATGGACTTTAACTTGGCTATATTGGTAGCAGATATTATCTATCTATCGGTGTTTATAGGAATTTGGTACATTATATTTAGAAAAGGAATAATTTTCAAGTTTGTGACAGTACTATTTATAACAGCTGGAACATTTTACTATATGGGCTCCTTTTTAACTCAATTTGATACCCTTCCAAGACTTGCTGCTGTGTTGTTGATCAATATATTTATAGCATCAGCTTTGACGATTTACCTTAAGAAGTACATCACTGGACCCTTAACAGATTTAACGGAGAGTTCTAAAAAGGTAGCTCAAGGAGATTTCAGTAGTGATATCGATGTTGAAGCTGGAGATGATGAAGTAGGGGAATTGGTACGATCATTCAAAAAGATGGAGAATGATTTTTCAAATAATATGGAAAGGATTCAGGTCACGTTCAAACATCTCTCAAAAGGAAATTTGAATAAAAGGATGGAAACTGAAAATTTAGATGGAGACTATAAGAAAATGGCTAGCACTATCAATGAAAGCATAAGAGGGATGGAGCAGTCTTTAAATGAGATAAAAGTAGTGATGAATGAAATCGAAGAAGGTAAACTTGATTCTAGAATAGATTGTGAAAATCTAGATGGTGAATATAAGGTAATGGGAGAATCTGTCAATGAGAGTATAAATGCTGTTAACACATCACTTACTGAAATCAACCACGCCATGACCAAACTTTCAGAAGGAAAATTTGATGAAAAAGTTGAAGTTGATCAATTAGATGGTGAATATAAGAAGATAGGCTTGGCTATTAATGAATCTATAAATTCAATAGCTAATTATATGAACGATATTGGTAACGTGATGGATAAACTAGCTAAAGGTAAATTTGATACTAAGATAAATACCGAAGAGTTATCTGGCAGTTATAAAGAGATGAGTGAAGCAGTAAATAGAAGTATTTCTGCGGTTCAGAGATCAATGAATAATATAACACTGGCTATGGAAAAACTTTCAGATGGTGAATTGAATGCAACTGTAGAAGTTGAAGGTCTTGAAGGTGAATATGAGAAGATAGGACTCGCCGTGAATGATTCCATGGATAGTATAGAACATTCTATAAGTGAAATACACTCGATCTTGAAAAACATGGAGAAAGGGAATCTAGACGTGAAGATAGAGACGGAAAAGATGAAGGGAGAGTATAAAGAATTAGCTAGATCGGTCAATAATACTACGCAATATATGGAAGAGATAATCTCTAAAATATCTAGGATTAGTGAAAATCTCAGTCAGTATAATCTCGATGAAGAGATCGATACTTCAGGTTTACAGGGCTCATATTCTGCGATTTGCGATTCATTGAATATGGCGGTTCAGAATCTGAGGGAAGATATTGAAAAGATGAGAGAGGCAGCTGTAGATGTAGATGATGCAGCTGAAACGATCGCTGCAACCTCTGAGGAAGTAAACGCAAGTGCTGAAAATGTATCCGAAACGATCCAAAATATTTCAAGAGGCAACTCCGAACAGTCTAGAATGACAGAGCAGCTGAGTCAGAAGATAGAGAGTGGAGCAGCTAATATGGAGGAAACATCTGCTTCGACCGAGAATATAGCCCAATCTGCAAAAGATGTATCTGAGCAGACAGAGCAAGGGAAAGAGTACGCTGCTGATGCATCTGAGATGGTCGAAGATCTCCAGGATAAACTAACAAATACAGCCGATAAAGCTTTCGAACTGGATGAGCAATCAGATGAGATCGGCGAGGTGATCGAAACGATATCTGGTATAGCTGAGCAGACCAATCTTCTCGCCTTGAACGCTGCGATAGAAGCTGCTAGAGCAGGTGAACATGGAAAAGGATTCGCTGTAGTTGCCGATTCTGTTAGGGAATTGGCTGAAGAGACACAGAACGAAACTGAGAACATCAAGAATATAATAGAGGAGACTCAGATAAATGCATCTGATGTCGTGGATGGAGTAATTGAAGTAAATAAGATGTCTCAAAAAGTAGACGAAGCGACTAAGCAAAATTTAGAGACACTGGAGGAGATCGATGGATCGATAGATACGGTTTCTTCATCTATACAAGAGATATCATCTGCAGCTGATGAGTTAGCTGGAGATCTACAAAGAGCCTCTCAAGAAGTACAGTCAGTCGCTGAGATAGCTGATCAGAATTCA
>CAYSTL010000209.1:0-2265 GCA_964433785.1 uncultured Thermoplasmata archaeon | reverse complement strand
AATTGAAATATGTGCATAAGAAATATTTAGTTCTACTACTACTGTTACTTTATTACGAGTCGAGTGGTGAAGATTGATGGACCATTCAGGCATGATGAACATACTGATGATCGAAGACAATCCAGCTGATGCGCAGAGGATCAGAGGGATGCTTAATATGGACGATGATATGGGCATAAATCTAGGTTATGCCAACAAATTATCATCTGGTCTGAAAAGGATAGATAGAGAAGAATTCGATGTTTTGCTCCTTGATTTAAACCTATCAGATAGCAGGGGATTAAACACTTTGAAAAAGACCAGAAAAAAGACAGGTGACCTGCCAATAATAGTTCTAGCCGATAAGGATGATGGCAGGATCAGTAAGAAAGCAAAGGATAACGGTGCCCATAAACTTCTGTTTAAGAGGGAACTGAATGCCCAAAAATTGATGCAATCCATCAATTACGCTGCAAAGAAGAAACATTTTAAGGAATATAAAAAGAAGAAGACCTCTGAGAAAGAAGATAAAGGAAAAGAGAGGATATTGTTGATAAGTCCTGACAAATTTTCACTCAAATTATTGAAACATATAGTTAACCAGGAACATGAAGTGATCGGATACATAAACGATGTTGAAGAAGGGGTCAGGAAGATAACTGAAAATAAACCAGATCTTGTCATATTAGATATCGATGGTATTGACGTTGAGAATATAACAAAGATCAGAAATCTAGATGACAGCGGTAAGATGATGTTGGTCGGAACAGATGTTCCTAAAAAAGTTAAAAAGAAGTTTCAGGCTGCTGGATATATGAGTAAACCTTTGAAGAAAGATAAACTACTGAAAGAGATAGAGAGATTGTGCTGAATGGTAATATGGTCGAATTGGATATCATCCTTTCTGAAGTAGAAGATTTATTAGATACTGATATAGATCGATATACACCTTTAAAAGGCGGTATGATCGGAGAGGTTGTAAGGATCGATCTTGAAGATGATAGGACTATGGCTTTGAAGATGGGTGATACACCCTTTAATATAGAAGCTAGGATGCTTAGGTTTTTGAAAAATAACTCTGCCCTACCAGTACCTGAAATATATCATCATTCGGAAGATTTAATCCTGATGGAGTACGTTGAAGGGCATAATCTGGAAGAAGAAAATGTGGAAAGAGAAGCGGCTGAGTATCTGAGCGAGCTACATTCGGTGCAAGGGGATAAATTTGGCTTCGATTTCGACACACTGACCGGTCCGGTTGTACAACCCAATGATTACATGGAATCCTGGATCGAGTTCTTCAAAGATAAAAGATTGCTGTACATGAACGAGAAGTGTTTTGGCTCTGACAGTATATCTAGAACGATATATGATAGGATAGATGAATTATCTGAACATCTATCTGAAATACTCAGAGAACCAGATCACCCGTCATTGATACATGGCGATGTATGGAAGACGAACATCATCGTTAGAGATGGGAAGATCAAGGCATTTCTTGATCCAGCTATTTACTATGCACACCCTGAGATTGAGCTTGCTTACATATCGTTCGCTGGAACTTTTGGTAATGAATTTTACGAGATATATGATGAATTATATGGTATAGATGAAGGATTTTTTGAAAAAAGAAGTGATGTTTACAATTTGTATCCATTACTAGTACATGCATATCTGTTCGGTGAGGATTATCCTCAGTTGATCGATAACAAATTAGAAAAAATTGGTTTTTAGGGAATATATATGATTTTAAAAAATGCCTAATATTGATCTTTTAAGGATAATGTTTTCACATCTACACAATCAAACATTTAAGTACAAGAAAGTGAGTAGATTTAAATCGAGGAAAACGAAAGATGATTTTTGATTGGTTCAAAGATAAGGTCGCAATATTACCATTACAGGGACAGATCACAGAAAGTCAGGGGATGGGTCTGTTTCCATCGTTCATGCAGTCTTCTATCTCAAAGATGGAGGAATATCTGGATGAGATAGAGGAAGATAAAAAGTACAAAGGTTTGATACTTGAGATAAATTCTCCTGGAGGTTCTCCATACAAGAGCAGACAGCTTGCCAAGAAGATATCTAAAATGGACATCTTCAAGGTAGCTCTTATCGAGGAGCAGGGTACTTCGGGAGCGTATTGGATCGCCAACGCGTGTGATGTCATCGTAGCTGATGAACTTTCCAGCGTGGGAGGCATCGGGACCATATCGATAAGGCCAGATTTTACTGATTTCATGGAAAAATTCGGTATCAAGATGGATGTTCAGGAAGAAGGGAAGT
>CAYSTL010000208.1:0-2268 GCA_964433785.1 uncultured Thermoplasmata archaeon | reverse complement strand
AAGTATTATTTGTTTTTAGGTAGAGATAATGGAAGTAGGTCTTGTAGGAAAACCGAACGTGGGCAAAAGTACGTTTTTTACCGCAGCAACTAGAGCAGATGTTGAGGTTGCTTCCTATCCTTTCACCACTATAGATGCTAATAAAGGGATCGGATATGTGACTGCAGAATGTCCACACGAAGAATTAGATGTTGAATGTGACCCTAATAATGCCCCTTGTATGGAAGGGACTAGGTTGATACCAGTAGAGCTGATAGATGTTGCTGGTCTGGTCAAAGATGCACATTCAGGAAGAGGTTTAGGAAATAAATTTTTAGATGATCTTAGGCAGGCCTCTAGTTTGATCCATATCATAGATGTAAGCGGATCCACAGATGGTGAGGGCGAGCCTTGTGAGGTAGGTGATCATGATCCAAAAGAGGATGTTAAGTTTTTAGAGAAGGAGATCGATTATTGGTTGAAAGGCATTCTAGATAAGAATTGGAAAAAGATGTCTAGGAGTATCGAAGTTGCAGGAGCTAAAATTGAGAAAGTCCTCTTTGACCAACTATCTGGATTAGGTGTGAGCGAGTCTAGAGTTACTGAAGCTTTAAGAGATACTGACATATCTGATACTCCTAGGGATTGGGATGACGATGATCTATTTAAATTGGCTAAAAATTTGAGAGAGAAGACGAAGCCGATAATAATAGCGGCCAACAAAGCCGATCTAGCGAGTGAAGAGCAGATAGAAGAATTTGAAAAGATAGATTACCCGGTAATACCTACTTCTGCAGAGTATGAACTGGCTTTGAGGAAAGCTTCTGAAAAAGATATAATTCATTATATACCTGGTGATAGTGAGTTCGAGATATTGAAGGATGACATCACTCCTGAACAGAAAAAAGGGTTAGAAACTATATCTAATTTCCTGGATAGATTCGGTAGTACTGGTGTTCAAGAAACATTAGAGAAAGCGGTGTATGATATGCTTGATATGATAGTTGTTTATCCTGTCGAGAATGAACACAACTATACGGATAAGGAAGGAAGAGTTCTGCCAGACGCATATCTGTTACCAAGAGGAAGTACAGCTGAAGACTTGGCTTATACAGTCCATACTGATATAGGAGAAGGTTTTATAAGGGCTGTAAATGCTAAAACAGAAAGGATTATAGGTAGGGATCACGAACTTGAAGATGGTGACGTAATAAAGATCGTTTCGAAGTGATAAAAGTGGAAGAGATAGTTAGAATTTTATCTGGATCTTATACCGGGATCGATGATGGCGTGAGGATAGAACTTTATGGTAAAAATGAGGAAGGAGAATCAATTACATTATTGTATGAAGATTTTAGACCGTATTTTATCTTGGTAGAACCGCCTGAAGATTTAGTTGAAAATTTTAGAAAGAATGATGAGATAAAAGATATCGAAGATATAGAGCTATGGGTGAATGGTGAAGATAAACCTTGTAAGAAGATCACAGTTACATATCCTTGGAAGGTTCCAGGATATAGGAAGAAATGTAAAGATAGATGTAGAGTTCTAGCAGCTGATATACCATTTATTCAGAGGTTTATATATGATTTTGATCTAGGGTCTACTGTTGAAGTTAAAGGTGATGAAGAGAAGTCAGATGAATATACGACAGATAAAGTGATACATGTGGATAAATTCAGTGAAATAGAGCCCATAAAACCAGATCTGAAGATACTCAGTTTTGATATCGAGAATAGTATCGAAAATAAGACTATCTATACTATCAGCTGTGTCGTAAAAGATGGTGGTGAAACTAGATCTAAATGTTTCCATGGTGATGAAAAAGAGATTTTAGAAAAATTTCAGGAATACGTGGTAGATGAAGATCCAGATGTGATAACAGGATATAACATAAATGGATATGATATACCTCTACTAAAGGAGAGGGCTGATGAACTTGGGATCGATAGTATATCACTTGGCAGAGATTATACTGAACTTAAAAGCTATGGAAATAGGTCATGGCGGGTGAATGGTAGGATAGTCGCAGATGCCTGGTGGAGCGTAAGAACAGAGTTGAACATGAAAAGAGAGACACTGAACCAGGTTTCTAAAGAATTGCTAGGAAAAGAGAAAGATGATGTTGATCCAAAAGAGATCGATAAGGAATGGAAAGATAATCCTCAAAAAGTTATGAAATACTGTGAGAGAGATGCTGAACTTGCCTTGGAGATCTTAGAAGAGTTGGAAGTGTTAGATAAAGCGATGGATATGGCTACTGTTTCTAAATTACCTGTGGATGAAGGA
>CAYSTL010000207.1:0-2282 GCA_964433785.1 uncultured Thermoplasmata archaeon | reverse complement strand
TTCTGGTTTTCATCATCATAATTGTCCAAAAGGAATGGACCGTTCGATGCAAAAATATGTCTGTGTTCATTGTAAAAGTCTATCAAGTGCTGCATCTCTTCGTTCAATTCTTCCTGTGAAACTGTAACGGGAGCATTATGTTCTTCTCTCATGAACCAGGGTGTATAATCCTTATCTATCATGTTCTGCAGTGTTTCAGTTATATTCTCACCTTGATCTTTCGACAACCAATCTATCCAGTGATCAGCTTCATGTTCATTCCAACTGTACGTTCCTGTTCCATTTGGGATATAACTATCATCCTGATTGACCAAGAACTGTGCAGCCTGATACTGGTAATACGGAACAGCCGGCCATATCGAATAGTAGTGGCCTATCTTCGAATCTGCTGGGAAAGTGTAATCTCCCCATACCGTATACGTTTGATTCTCCTCATCCCACTTTTCACCGATTATATTGTTGAAGAAACTTCTTTTTCTCCTTCCAAATTCTCGGTGATAATAAGGATCATCAGCACCATCTTCAAATGCCATGTCCCATGACCAAGCGTGCCATCCCATCACGTCTCTTAAAGTCAGATCAGCACCTGAATGCCACTTGCCTCCAACTACCTTGTAAGTAACTTTAACCGCAGATCTCTTATCTTCACCTATTTCTTCCCACTGACTAGAAGAAGAATTATAGATAACCGCATCGGATGGAACATCTATACCCTTCTGAAGAGTTCCATTTTTCCATTCGTAATCCTTCTCGATCATGGGATCTCCTTCTTTATCCCGCCAATCTGTCCTCATCGGCATCGGTCTACCGTTAGTCGGACCTATAAAACTGCCTTGATCCATCAACATCTTTTTCTGCCGTTGGCCGTTGATATCATCCGACCCACCTAATTCATTCCAGCTTTCTCTATACAGAACATTTTGAGAAGAGTATTGGGCCACTGTTAAAGTTCCATCTGTTGTTCTCATCGTTCTTGGGGTGAACAGATCAGACCATCCTGTGAGGACATCAGTAGAAGCATGATAGATCCTATCTTTATCATATGGATAAAAATTATATTCTGTAACCAGAAAGATCCTCACTGCCTGATCAAGACCTAGTTCTGCAGTTTTGACCATCTTGTTCCAGTATTCATCTGTATCAGTCACCTGACCGTTGTAAAGTTCTTTTGTTATCCTCTCTAGAGTACGATTACCATAGAAGTTCCCATCTATCTCGTACCCATACCTGTATTCAGCATCTGGGACCATACCTCCAGGCATGTAACCCATCCATCCAGCATACATGATCGTCGCTAGAGTTTCCTGATAATAACGTGCACCAGAAGGATGCCAGGAACCGGGATAAAAATGCCATTTTAGTTCTGCTGGGTCCGTATCTGAAAGATAGTTGATCCCTGATTGTTCGTATCTTATATCGACTTTAAATCCACATTCTTCCAGTAAGCCTGCCTGATACTCACTGATAGCCGTGCTCTCGTCTGTGGAACCGATGAGACCTTCCAATTGGATATACTGCCAGGAACCCCCAGGTGGTTTATATTCCCAATAACCATCTTCACTCTTACGTAATTCTCCTACTAATCCTTCAGAATTCATAGTTTCTTCCATAGCATCCTGGATCATCTGGATACCTTTCTCTTTGTTTCCAGAAGGAGTATATCCATATTCATCTACTATCTGTTGGAAGTAATGTTGATAACCTGGTGAACTTTGATCTACACAGAGGAATCTTGGCTCTGCATAACCGCCGTAAATTTCGTTCAGGATATGCTGTCTGTTGAGCAAGAAGTTCTGTGCCTGTCTTATCTCTTTTATCGCGAATGGATTGAACTGATACTCACCTGAAACATTACACTCATAAGGAGAGACGGTATGAGCTGGATTGAAAAGCAGCGTGTTGTACCTACCGATAGAACCCCAAGTGCCCATCTTTTCTTTCCAGCTTTCGTTTATATTCTCATAAAATCCGCCTGAAACAGGACTCAAAAATACGTCTAAATCACCGTTTGCTACCTCATCTAGTGCAGCTGTTTTATTCGTTCTAACTTCTATCGTGATCGAGTCGACGAATTCCTCTTGAGCTTTAGTTGAAGTATTAAATGCAGATACTGAACTAAGAACAAAGATAGATACTATAACCAGGCTCATATACTTCTTCCAGTTCATCTATATCAGCTCCATGACGAAAAATGAACGCAAACAGTTTTTGATCAAATCATATATTTTCATAATATCCCTCTTTCTTCAATAAACAATATTATGATTGCGTTATTTTTTTTT
>CAYSTL010000206.1:0-2312 GCA_964433785.1 uncultured Thermoplasmata archaeon | reverse complement strand
CATAAATTTTTCATAATTTATTATTTTCCTCATGATTTTTCTAACTTTGTATCATCACACCTACAGTTTGTTTCAAAAGATTGAAAATCGATTACACAATCGATTTTTTATTTATTAATATTAAAGATTATTTTCCGAGAGGTAATTTAGTCCAGCAGAATATTTAAGTAGGTTGTAACACGTTGTATTACATATGACCGATGACACCCTTAATGTTAGGATAGACCATCAGTGGAAGAAGAAACTTGAAGAGTTCGCTTCTAAAGAAAAGAAAACACAATCTGATATTGTACGGAAAGCCCTGATCGACTACATCAAAAGCAAGGAAGAGAAAGAGGAGATCAAAAAAACTCTTTCAAAAAAATACGCTGAAGGAAAGATTTCGTTTGACGAATTGATAAAGATGCTCGGATATGACGAGGCAAAGAAGGTTGCCTTTTACGTTCATACCGCTAAAAGATCTTTGAAGGAAGGACTTTCTTCAAGTGGACTCGAAGAAGAATAAGGTGTTGATAAGGTGAAGGCTGTCTTCGATACTTCTGCGCTCATTTCTTTAGAGGTCATAGATCTACTCGAACAAGGGTTGGAAAATATAGAGATGATCACCACTTATCAGGTGGTCGAAGAACTTGAAAATATGAGAGGATTTGATGATCGATTGGCCGAGAAAGCTAAGAGTATAATCAGTTACATCGATGAAGAACGGTTGAAAGTGGTTGAAATATCTGAAGAAAAGTTGGAAGAAGTTATATCTGCAAGCGTGGATAGAGGTGAAGCTTCTTGTTTCATATGTGCGAAGAAATCAAAGACGAAAATTCTCGTGATGGATGATATCGAAGCCGCTTCTTCCTTGGAAGCTGAAGCTATGAGTGAAGGGATACACCAACGTATCTCAGTGGCAGTGATAGTAGAACTTTTACAGAAAGGTGTTATATCCGATAAAAAAGCAAGAAAAGCTCTAGATGATCTGATCGAAGATAGAGATTGGAAAGGTGGAGTCCTGGAAGTACTTGCTGAAGAGTACTTTATCAGTGGATGATTTGGTTACATGAAACAATTAATTTTAGTATGAAAAATGTCATTTTGTTTCGATGAAAGATGTCATTTTAAAATTGGATCGGAAGATTTCTAGGAATTAGTGACTACTTCTCTTGTCAACTTTAAAAGATTAGCGGTTCTTTATGACCCTTGGTTAGTAAATCTTGAGATACAGGGGGAAAATTGGATGGTTGAGAAAGATCAACGAAATATATTTTTAGTAGTAGAAATGTGTATTTGATGGTGTGAAAAATGCCGACAGTAGACATCAAGATACCTCACGATCTGAAAGAGAAGATGAAAGAGCACGATGAATTAGACTGGGATAGATTGATACAGGGTTTCATAAGGAGTCGGTTGTCAAAGATCGAGCTCGCTGATTCTCTCGCATCTAAGAGTGATCTCACAGAAGAGGAAGCCAGCGAAATAGGAGACAAGATCAAAGAAGGCATATCTGAAAGACATGGATTGGTCAAATGAAATTCGTCATCGATTCTAACGTATTGATATCTGCTCTCATCTCGGATAGTATTACTAGAGAAATGATACTTGAAATGGATGTAGAATTATATTCTCCAGATTTTTTGGAAAGTGAGATTAAAAAACATAAGGATCTTATCAAAGAAAAATCCAGTTTGAGTTCAACAGAACTGGATAGTCTGTTAACGATACTTTTAGAAAATATATTTGTAGCAGCGGAAGAAATCTATAAAGATAAAATCAACATGGCTGATGAGGCTATAGGTGATATCGATAAAAAAGATGTTCCATTTCTCGCTGTAGCCCTTGAAATAGATGCTGCAATATGGTCTGATGATAAACATTTCGAAGAACAAGACAAGATAGAAGTTTGGAAAACCAAGGATATGGTCGATAAATTTTTTGAGAAAAGATAGTTAGAATTGTCGGACATTCTGTTAAGACTTTGGATCTTTACTTTTGTGTTTTGTCCAAAAGTATAAATGGGTTATTCCCATTAATAGGTATTAAGGTAAGATGACTAAAACAACTAAAGTCGATAAAAGAGGAAGGGTAACCATACCAAAAGAGTTCAGAGAGGCTCATCATATAGACGAGAACACAGAATTCATCATAGAGGATATAGATGACGATACCTTTATTCTGAAAAAGATCGATCTGGAAGAACTTATAGGGTCTGTGAAGAAAGAGATACAGGATAAAGATCTAACAAAAATACATTCAAAAGTTGAAGAAGAGACTGACGAACTTACTGATATTGCATGTAGACTTTATAGAGAAGAGAAAATCTCATT
>CAYSTL010000205.1:0-2423 GCA_964433785.1 uncultured Thermoplasmata archaeon | reverse complement strand
GCAACCTGTTGCGGGAAAGGTGAAGGCCGCGGGTTCAAATCCCGCTGGGTCCACTTCGCTTTGTTCATCATTAATACACAATAACTATTTATCTTCTTAGAATTCTATAAAAAATAATGAAAGTCGTTGTCGCAGGAGGGGGTTTCTGTGGTTCGATGGTCGCTAAAAGATTAGACAGCAAACCAAACATAGATGTAACTCTGATAGATGAAAAAGAATATTTTGAATACTATCCATCTTTACCCAAATTGATTACTGATCCTGATTATCATGAAAAAATAATCAAACCTTATTCTCAATTTTTAGATAATTCTGATATAATTAAAGGAAAGATAGAGAAGGTATCTCCTCAATGTGTCTTTACCAATAAAGGTAAATTTG
This sequence comes from uncultured Thermoplasmata archaeon, assembly GCA_964433785.1. Taxonomy (GTDB): domain Archaea; phylum Thermoplasmatota; class Thermoplasmata; order Halarchaeoplasmatales; family Halarchaeoplasmataceae; genus CAYSTL01. The sequence goes on along the minus strand of CAYSTL010000205.1, from coordinate 2,042 downwards.
ATTTTGATATATTGGTGATTTCTTTAGGAGCAGACTATCCTGTATACTTAGATAATAAACAAAATGTTTTCACTGTGAGATCAGGGGAGGAAGTTAAAAAGTTATCAAAAAAAGTAATGGATTCGAAAAAAGTTTTGATCGTTGGAGGAGGACTCATAGGAGCTGAGGTAGCTGGAGAACTTGTATCTAAAAATGATAAAGATATCATTTTAGTACACTCTAAAGATAGATTGGTCGAAAGAAATCCAAAGATGGTATCTTGGCTTGTTAAAAAGTACCTTTATGATAAAGGAGTTGAACTTAAGTTCAATGAGAAAGTAGTTGAGCAAAGAAAAAATGTTTTTGAAACAGACAAAGGTAATAAGATAAAGGCAGAAATATGCATCTGGAGTACTGGCTTGAGTTATGATGATAGTTTATACACCGATTTTGACGAAATTGCTATAGAAGATAATGGATCTTTAAGAATGAATGAATCACTTCAGGTAAAAGGGTATTCAAATATATTTGCTGGAGGAGATATCACAGATATAAAGGAAGAAAAAACCGGACATAATGCAGATTCACAGGCAAGAACTATATCGGAAAATATCGTTAGGATGAAAGAAGGAAAACAGCTTAAAACTTACAGTAAAATGAAAGCTCCTTTGATAATAAGTCTAGGAGATATAAACGGAATTCTTTCCTTTCCCGTTTTAGGAATACCTGGACCTTTACCTGCTTTGATCAAATATTTACTTGAAAAAGGAACTTTATTGAGATTATGATTTAAAAATATATACTCCAGAGTAAATCCAATCCGTATCCGATCATGAGGAAGAAAGAGAATAGAGCATAAAGTTTGAAATTCAAAGCTGAAATCCTTTTTATCTTTTCATCGTACTTTTTATGATCGCTTAATCGTGACCACAATATAGGGAGTAATATTGCATGAGGTATAATTGCAACCAATAATATCCATCCAGGGTTCAACATTATAAAAGCAATAAACAATATATTTACTAAAGCAAGAATATGAATCAACATCAATCCATATCTTGATCTTTTAAAGCCTAATCTAGCTACCAATCCTATCTTTCCACCCTCAATATCTGATGGAAGGTCCACCATCTCACCCATCCAGACGATGAATAAAGTACCGAAACCAGTTATTGGTGATATAGACAGCAATACAGGATGAAATCCTAAATTTTGTCCAAAGCCAGCAAGCAAAACAGCCAGGGGACCAAAACCCAACCACACAACGATCTCTCCTAAACCTCTATATGCTAATTTAATGGGACCTGCTGTGTAATATTTACTTAGGAATATTGATATGCCAATAACTCCCCAAAGTGGTATCCATAATGCTTTGTCTATAAATAACATAAGTAAAATCGTACTCAAAACACCTAACACTATACCAAGTCTAGCTATAAAAAACATCTTCGATTTTAGTTCTGGATATTCTATTATTATACCAGAACCACCGCTGAACTCACTTTTCATAGAGTTTTCATTATCTGCACCCTGTTTTGTATCGTAAATATCATTGTATACATTTGTAGTTATATGCAGACTTAAACCTATAATAGATATCAGAACAAAACCAACCAAATTGAAAGAACCTGTAATAGAAACAGAGACCAATGTACTCGAGATTAAAGGTACGACTATTGCAAATAAAAAAGGAGCTCTTATCATCTCTAAAATACCTGGTTTTTCTCTGCTTTCATCCATTATTTTGGTTAATATCGTTTAGGATATTTAAATTAAGTTATTCAGTTTAGATAAAAATGCAAAATGAAAATTTTAAAATATCTTACTCGCCCTTTTCACAGATATGATAAACAAGAAAGTATCAGATTTATTTTACGAGATTGCAGATTTACTAGAGTTAAAAGGTGTGAATTTCAAACCTAGGGCTTACAGAAAGGCTGCTAGGAATATAGATTCCTTGAAGGATGATCTGAATGAGTATTACCAGGAAGATAATATCCAAGATATTGAGGGTGTAGGAAAAGCTATGGAAGGTAAAATAAAAGAGATAATTGAAACAGGAT
>CAYSTL010000204.1:0-2424 GCA_964433785.1 uncultured Thermoplasmata archaeon | reverse complement strand
TAGGCATACTTTATCTTAGAATGATCGAAGCCAATACAGAATTTTTCATAATCAGTGTCTAAGTCAAGTACGTTTTTAAATAATTTAGCATCATAGTCTATCAATCGTTTCTTTTTGTAGATCGGTCTATCCCCAAATGGTTTAAAGTAATTCAAAGATTTGTCAGAAGATAGTGCGATTCCTAGACCCACTGTTGTTTTACCTGCGTCAGGTTCCGTAGAAGCTAATATAATATTCTTCATTTTTCTATCACCTTTCTTTTAAGAGTAATGGCAACATCTACTGCCTTACAGCCCTCTCCTTGATCGAAGGCCTTAATTGGATTGAGATCAATTTCGGAAATATTTTCTATTTCATTCATTAAAAAGGACATCCTATATATAACATCTGCCAAAGCGTCTAAATCTTTTCTTGCTTGTCCTCTTGCACCCATCAAAACAGGGAACGAATTGATCTCGCCTATCATCCTTCTTGCTTCCTGTTTTGTAATAGGTGAAACTCTGAATTGGACATCCTCAAGAATTTCTACATATACTCCACCGAGGCCGAACATCACCAGAGGTCCGAAGGAATTATCTCTTGTACCTCCAACGATGGTCTCTTCTCCGCCTTCAAGCATCTCAGCAACGGAGACACCTCTGATATGAGCATCAGGATATTTATCTCTACAATTTGATAAGATCGCCTGGTATGCATCGATCACTTCGTCCTCATTTTCTAGGTTCAAAGCGAGACCACCTGCATCCGTTTTGTGAACGATATCCTCAGATACTACTTTGAGTACTACTGGATATCCGATATTTTCTGCTATCTCTACAGCTTCTTCCATGGAAGTAGCGACCTCTCCTTGAGCTATTGGAATACCTGCAAGGTCAAGGATCTCTCTTGCCTCGTTCTCAAGTAGTGTAACTCTTCCTTCGTCACTTACTTCTTTGACCTTTTCTTTTATCTTATCAAATTCCATACCTTCTGGTTTTTCCAGTTCTTCTTCCTTTTCCTTTCTTTTCAGGAATTTCTTTCTATCATACAAGGCGCCTAAAGCGGAAATACATTCATAAGTATCTGTGAATGCAGGAATCTTATGTTTTCTTAACCATTGAACACATTCTTCAACTTCAGCACCACCTGTGAACGTATATACTGAAGCTTTTTCATCACCATATTCATCATATATCTCTTTGATCGCTTCTGCAACATCCCATGGATCAGCGGTACCAGTTTGACAGTACAGTCCTACGACTGAACCTATTTCATCACTTTCAAAAGCTGCTCTAAGACCTTTTTCGTATTCTTCTTTTCCCGCCTGTCCGGTAATATCTATTGGGTTTTTGGTCGAACCAAACGATGGAATCGAATCTTCAAATTTTTCTTTAAGGAATGTCTGATCGTCCAATAATTTCACACCATATTTTTCTGCTGCATCAGCACTTAGGACACCTATTCCTCCACCATTTGTTACTACTACAGTATTTTCGTTATCAGGCATAGGTGAAGTTGAGAACACACGAGCCCAGTTGAAAGCCTCTGACAAACTTTCGGCTCTCAATATACCAGATTGTTCAAACGCAGAGTCAAAGATCCTATCACTACCTGCTAAAGATCCAGTATGGGATGCAACTGCTGTGGCACCTTTTTCGGATCTACCAGATTTGATTACAACGACAGGTTTGTCATGTGGTAATTCTTTCACCTTTTCCAGGAATTCTTCCCCGTTCTGCAATCCTTCCATATATATCATTATTACTTTACTCTCGTCGTCTTCTCCAAAGTAATCGAGCAGATCCATATCATCGATATCTGCTTTATTACCTACGCTGACGATAGCTGAAAGACCGAGGTGTTCTTGTGCTGTTTTTCCAATCATCGCTATACCAAGAGCACCACTCTGTGAGATAAGTGCTATCCCGCCTTTCTCTATGTGTGAAGGACCAAAAGTAGCGTTCAAATCGGCTGCTGAAGAAAAAAGACCAAACACATTAGGTCCAAGGATCCTCATGCCGTATTTTTCTGCTTCCTCTACTATGGCCTCTTCTTCCTCAACATTACCAATTTCTGAAAACCCTGATGATATAACAATAGCTTGATTGAAACCTTTTTCACCGCATTGATGGATTGTATCTTTAACAATCTTTGCAGGAACAACGATAATCGCAAGGTCTAGATCGGTATCATCGGGTAGGTCTTCGATAGATTCATAAATATCTAATCCGAGGACTTCTCCACCCTTTGGATTTACCGGATAGACCTCGCCTTCGTACCCTGAATCAAGTATATTAGAAACAAGTGTATAACCGATCTTGCCTTCCTTTCTGGAGGCACCAATCACTGCAACTGAACGTGGATTAAAAAGCCGTTGAAGATCATGATTTTTAGTTGCCATCGTAATTGGAGAAAAATCCCTCCTTTATTAGACTTTCGGAAAAA
>CAYSTL010000203.1:0-2481 GCA_964433785.1 uncultured Thermoplasmata archaeon | reverse complement strand
AGTATGACAAAAGTTAGCCCATACTGAGTGATAACTGTGGAAAATTTCTATAGATTATTGGAAGATATTTTAGAATTTGAAGGATACGATATCATCTCGAGCGAGAAAGGCAAGATAGTCGCTGCTTTAGAAGATGAGAAAAGATCATTTATCATCGCGGGAGAAACACTTCACGATGATGATATAGCTATGTTGAAAGAAGCGGAAGATGAAAAGATTTTGGTCATCTTTGAAGAGGTATCAGATGAACTGTTGGAAGATATTGATGACGATTTTGAGATATGGGATCGAGAGAAACTGATCCAAAAATCGGGCAATATGACTTTAGAAAAATCTATTTTAGAAGGTATAACTGAAGGTGAGAGTGGTATTAAAGGTCCTGATAATAGTTTTAATTTTGATATAGAACATCAATCTAAAGAGGCTATTTTAAAACCTATAATGGACTTTCAAGATGTTTCTGAATTGGGAGAGAAATTTGTTAAAGGGTTCAAGTACAGGTTGGAATTAGTACCTCACTACATGTTCGATTATAAAGTAGAAAAAGGAGAAGGAGATGTTACGGATGGAAAATTGTATCTAAATGCTATCTCAGGTAAAGTAAATTACTGGAAAGGATCGTTTGAGAGTGTGAAGGATATAAAAAGATCTCATGTTAAGTTGGAACCTAACATTCCTGATGAAGAGAGTAGTGAGAGGGCTAGAAGGGCTATAAAGGAACGTTTCTCGATCAAAAAGAGAGAGAAGTGGGAAGATGAAGGAGTGACTATAGTTGAAAAGAGTGAAGAAGTCCCTTCTGATGAGAAGATAATTTTAGATAAAAAAGGTATAGTTTACGTTCCCATGTGGGCTGTTGAAGGAACAGATGGGATAATTGTAGTTAACGCAGCTAGAGGAAAAATAGAATCAGAATTAAATTAAAAGAAAGGGTTTTAGAGACAGTTTTTGAGTGATTTTTCAATGATCTCTAAGGCCTTATCGACCTGTTCTTCTGTAAGATTCAATGGTGGTCTGAATCTTATAGCTCTTTCACCGGATTTCAGTACTAGTAGATCGTTCTTGAACAATCTTTCTTTTAGATCGTCTCTTTGTTCTGTTGATGGTAGATTGAAAGCACACATCAATCCTTTACCTCTTACGTTTGTTACTTCTTCGTGTTTTTCCTGTATATCGAGTAGTCCTTTCTTTAGATAATTACCTACCTTCTCTGCATTCTTGACTAGATTTTCCTCTTCAATTATCTCTAAATATCTTTGACACCTGACCATATCGACCAAGTTTCCTCCCCATGTAGAGTTGAGTCTACTTGACTCCTCAAAGCAGTGATGATCAACTTCTTCGACCCTTTCATTAGCCATTATTCCGCAGACTTGAGATTTTTTACCGAATGCGACTATATCAGGTTCGAATCCGTAATGTTGATGTGCCCACCATTTTCCAGTAAGGCCCATACCTGATTGAACTTCATCTAAAACAAACATTATCTCGTTTTCATCACAAATCTTCCTTAATTTCTGCATGAATTCTGGTCTAAAGTGTCTATCTCCACCTTCACCCTGTATAGGTTCGATTATGAGTGAGTTTATATCGTCTCCATTCTTTTCGATCGCTTCATTTATCTGATTGATAGCTTCACTCTCTTCCATCTTAACTCTCTCTAATACATCTTCAGTTATTGGGAAAGTTAATTTTGGAACATCTATCCTAGGCCAGTTGAATCTTGTAAAGTATTGATATTTTCTAGGATCGAAGGTATTAGTCAAGCTTAAGGTGTAACCGGTTCTTCCGTGGAAAGCATCTTTGAAATGCATGACCTGTTGACCGACTTCTTCATCATATCCTTTCTGGAAGTTCTTTCTTACCTTCCAATCCATGCTGACCTTTAGAGCGTTCTCTACTGCTAAAGCTCCACCGCTTATAAAGAAATAATTCTTCATATATTCAGGACCTGCGATATTTGCAAAGGTTTCCGTGAATTCGGCCAATTCTCTTGTATAAATATCTGAGTTGGAAGGTTTATTGATCGCGACCTGTTTAATATGTTCTAGAAAATCATCTTTCATCAACTTTGGATGGTTATGACCTATAGGGATCGTTGCAAAAAATGTGAATAGATCTAAGAATTCTTTATCTCTCTTAGCATCGTATAAATAACTACCATGGCTCTTCTCATGATCATATACAATATCCATGCCATCTCCAATAGTGTATCTCTTCATCACTTCATGAACTTCATCAACGGGAATCTTACTCATTTTAGCACCGTTTTTCCGCAAGGGGAGGATATATTAAAATCTTTCTTGGATATGTAGTGGAATATGTTTTAATGAGGAGAATGAATTAATAAATGTGAATATAGGATTAAGATTAGGTAAAAATTAGAAAAGCCAATATTTGAGAAAAGCTAAATTTGATATGGAAGTAATAATTATAGTCAAAGACGTAACTTTTTGTGATTTTCTTACGTCTTTGACTAGTTGT
>CAYSTL010000202.1:0-2495 GCA_964433785.1 uncultured Thermoplasmata archaeon | reverse complement strand
GGCATTAGAGTCCATCTCGAATCAGAAAAAAGAGGTTGGATAACTATCTTTTGGTCATTTATTCTAATTTATCTAATGTTCTTTTCAACTCTTTTTGCAGAAACCCTTTCCCTTCACACGCTTCTTTCAATTCTTCAGTACAGCTCGGGTCACCTATATCACGCAATGCTTTAACAGCGTATTTTTTCACCCACAAGTCTTCATCATTTTTTATGGTCTCTATAAGATAATCAACAGCCTTATCAGCACCGATCTTTCCAAGGGCTAGAGCAGCGTCTCCTCTTATCTTTTCATCTTCATCATTTAGTTTGTTTATTAGGTCACTGACTGCAGCTTCGTTTCCTATTTCACCTAATGCCCAGACTGAGATCCATCTTATCTCTTCATCTTCATCGTAAATATTTCTAAGGATATGATATAGAGCTTTTTCATCTCCGATCCTTCCGAGAGCCTTGATGGATGCCTTTCTTACATTTTTATCGCTGTCACCTATCATAGGGATGAGATATTTAACAGATTTATTCGAGTCGATTTTCCCTAAAGCCTCTGCTGCATTTTTTCTGACTACTGGATTATCGTGATCGAGAGCTCTCATCAGTTCATTGACAGCTCTTTCATCCCCCAATTCACCAAGAGCATCAGAAACTTCCATACATAACTCGTCATCCCCTTCAAATAGATTGTATAACAGACTGCTTAAAGCCCTATCATCCCCTATCTCACCTAGTGCCCAGGTAGCTATCTTTTTTTCCCGTTCACTACCGATCTCAAGGATACTCTGAAGTTTATTTATCGCTTTGTTCGTTCCGATGGAACCCAAAGCCCAGATAGAAATGGCTTTGGTGATTATGTCATCTTCTTTATCCAAAATATCTATGAGGTCATCTACAACTCTTTCATCCCCGATCTCACCAAGAGATCTTGCAGCGTTCCTTTTAATAGATAAACTATCATTCTTCAATCTGTACTGCAGTTCATCTATGACTTCTCTGTCTTTTATATTGCCCAGGGCTTCTACCGCCTTTATTCTGATATTTTCTTCTCTATTGTTTACAAGATTCAGTAGTTCTTTTTTGGTTTCATCATTATCTATTTCGCCGAGCAATTCTATCGCTCTCTTCTGAGTTTTTCCCTTTCCCTCTTTAGCTTCTTCTATCAGGTCTTGGAGAACTTCTTCATTGATAACGTCCAATAATAATCTATTAGCTTTCCATCTGACGTGGTCTGAATCCTCTAATAAAGATATCTTTTTAAGGTCGTCACTTATCTCCTCACCATATAATTCATACATGGTTTTTATCGAAGATAATCTGATCTCTTCATCCTCATCGAAAAAAGCAGATTTTCTTAATTTTTCCAGACCTTGTCCGTTTGTCAACTCTCCTATACACCATATGGATAAACCCCTATAAAGGTCATTTTTAGAATTTAAAACGATCCGATTGAGTATCTCATTGACTTTTATACCGTAATCTTTCAGTCCTTCTATGATCTCTGATTTACTTATATCTCCTTCCAAGAATGCGTCGAAAAGATCGGATATATCGTCCTTTATGGAATCGGGGCTCCTGCCAGGCATAAAGATCAGTTAGGTGTTTTTCAATCTGAAGTATATTCTTTATAAATAAAATTTGTCTAATACTGAGAAATTCTAAATATATCTTTTTTAATTTCACAACGATATGATTCTTTCTGATGTACAGATCGAGGAACTGATAGATGAAGACGAGCTTGGAATAGAGGGATTTAAAGAAGAAAACCTAACACCCAATGGTTATGACCTGACTATAGAAGAGATATCTATCGAAGGAGATAAATCAGTGAGTGAAGGTACAGTTGAGATACCAGGCGATACATGGTTCGCTGTTTCAACTGAAGAGTATGTACGATTCCCATCTAATGTCGCTGGTGAACTGTGGATAAGGACCACTTGGGCTAGGAAAGGAGTTATCTCTTCTTTCGGGATGATAGATTCAGGATTCGAAGGAAACCTGACTTTGAGTGCCTATAATGCAGGTGATGAGATCGAGATAGATATAGGAGAGACCTTCGCTCAGTTGGTATTCCACCTTTTGTCCAAAGATAGTGAAAAACTCTACGACGAACGCTCAGGAAACTATCAGGGATCTAAAGGCGTGACTCTATGAAAATTTTAAAGTAGTTCTAGATATTGGTACAATCATGACTGTTAAGATAGATGGTGAGAATCTAACTATCCAGGACGTACATAGAGTTGCGAGAGAGGGAGAAGAGGTCGAGATATCGGAAGATTGTATAGATGATATCGAGAAATCCAGATCTATAGTCGAAGATACTCTCGAATCTGATGAGGATGTTTATGGAATAAATACTGGATTTGGTGAATTAGCCAATGTGAAGATCGAAAAAGATAAAACCGAACAGCTTCAGAAAAATCTTGTCTTGAGCCATGCTAGCGGAGTGGGTGAACCATTGGACGAAGAGATCGTTAGAGGAGTTATGCTTTTGAGAGCTAA
>CAYSTL010000201.1:0-2496 GCA_964433785.1 uncultured Thermoplasmata archaeon | reverse complement strand
AGACGAACCAATTCTGATCGTATTTACACTGTTCAGGAAGTATTATATCTGCACCATCTTCAGTCATCTCGATCTCGAAGTCTTCACTTCCATAATCCATCCTTAATACAGCTAATATCTTGTCTTCAGATTCTTCCGGTTTTTCAGTTATCTTGAAATCGTATCTTAATGTTTTTCCTGCTAGTGGATGATTAAAGTCTATTCTAACTCTACCAGCGGTTGTCTGAATTATCGTACCTTTTCTATTATCTATCTCGACTTCTTTACCAACAGCAGGTTCGATATCTCTTCTTTCCAATTCTCTTATACTGAATAATTCTATCTTACCAGGATCACGATTTCCTATACCTTTTTCAGGAGGTACGGTAACAGAATCTTCTTCTCCCACTTCTGCTTCTTTCAAGCCTTCTTCGAATCCTTCTAATAAGTTACCTCCACCGATCACTGCAGGTCTTGGTGAATAATCAGTATCCTCTTTAAAGATCTCTTCCTCTTTTGCTTTCTCTTCATCGGTAGTATCAAATAATTGCTTCTCTTCATCCTCGTCTTCGGGCATTATCCATACATCGTATTCTACGTAAATTAGATCTCCTTCTTCCATTTGGAGCACCTAAACCGAGGTAAAAGGTGCCCCTTTTTAATAGTTTTCGTTGTTTTTAATTTATATGAAACAAGGCAAATAATTAAATTCAACCGTTAACCTTATCCATGATAAGTTTTTAACAGTCTTGATGGAATTCAAGATAACACCTATCCTTAACGCGGATCAGCTACTCGATAAAGCCTTTGGAAGAGCTTCAAAGATTGAAAAAAGAGGTAAAGATAAGGTCGATTCGAAAAAGAAAACGGCTTCGATGAAGTTAAACTCAATATCTGACATTTTAGAAGATACTTTAAAAAGATATGAGAAAGAATTTCCATCGATTGACAGACTACCTGAATTTTATTATGAGATCATAGATATAACAGTTGGTGTAGATAAATTAAAAAATAGTCTAGGTGCACTCAATTGGGCTCGTAGAAGAATAAAAAGAACATTGATGGAATCAGCTAGAGAATTGATGAAAAAGGAAGAGGAAGATGAAATCAATAGGGTCAGGAAAAAAGCTTATGCTAGAACTGATTCGTTTTTGAACCAGATAGATAATGATTTAGAGTTCCTAGAAGATGCTAGGAAGAAACTGAATTCTCTCCCAGATATAAGGACTGATGAGCCGACAGTAGCTGTAGCTGGTTATCCAAATGTAGGAAAATCAGAATTGGTCACCAAGATATCAAGTGGAAAACCGAAGGTAGCTGTCTATCCATTCACAACTCAAGAAGTGGGGATAGGTCATTTTTATCTTGGTTATCAGAAATGTCAGTTGATAGATACTCCTGGACTTTTAGATAGACCTGAAGAAGAAAGAAATAAGATAGAGATGCAGGCTGTTAAAGCATTGGAAAGTCTTGCGGATATAATCATCTATATTTACGATCCCACGGAAACTTGTGGTTATCCGATTGAGGCGCAGGAAGCGTTATACAAAGAAATTAAAAATAATCTCTCAGAAGTTCAATTTATAGATGTAGAAAATAAATCTGATATAAATATCTCTGATTCAGATAGATTGAAGATCTCTGCTTTAAATGAAGACAATTTAGATGATCTGAAAGAAAAAATTAAAGAATTGCTCGAAGACAAATATCCGATAGAAAAACCTCTATCAGAAGATATACATTATCTAACAGAACCAAAAGAATAGAAAAAGGTTTTTTATTTTTATTCATCACTTCTAGATTTCTCAGCACCAGTTCCTCGACTTCTCAATCCTCGAGATTTCTTACCAGCACCAGTTTTACCTCTGAATGCTCTACCTTTCTCGCTTTCCTTACATATCCAGTTCAGATCGTCATCATTTTCTATTGCTGGATGATGTGGATCGACCATTATAACTTCAAAGTATTTGTGTCTGCCATCTTGGCCTACCCAGTAAGAATTGAGAACTCTCATATTTGGATATTCTTTAGAAGCTCTTTCTTCTGAGATCCACTGTAGATTTTTCTTAGGATTTATCCTAACAACACCCATCCTTTTCGGGCCTCTACCTGCTGTAGGTCTCTTCTTTCTTCTGCTTCCACGTCTTACCTTGGCACGGACAACTATGATTCCTTGCTTAGCTTTGTACCCTAATTTTCGTGCTTTATCCAATCTGGTTGGTCTGTCAACTTTAGTAAAATTATCTTCTTTTCTCCATTGTTTTAACCTTTTTCTCTGTAACTCCTTCATATAGCCCTCTTTAGGCTGTTCCCATGCTTCCTCAATATACTTGTACATGCTTGGGTGTATCTTCATTTCTTCTTCGTCTTCTTCATCAAATCCGACTTCTTCTGCCATTTTATCACTTCTTTACTCGTTTGAGGATTCACCTTATCAATAAGGCACATCTCCTGCGGGATATATCCCGCTACTTGTTTCGCTTCTACGAATATACTATATTTAATAGTTTTCCTACA
>CAYSTL010000200.1:0-2515 GCA_964433785.1 uncultured Thermoplasmata archaeon | reverse complement strand
GATATATAAACAGGGTGTTAAAAATGAAGTTCTTCAAATTAGGTAAGGGGAGCAAAGATACCAAAGAAGAAGACGAAAGAGAGGTCGAAGGTGAACCAGACCCGATTGACTACGTTTTACCTTCAAACATTAAGGAATATTACAGACAGTTGAGAAATCTTAAAGAGCTAGAGGACTACCAACCTGAAAGTGAGAAAGAAAGGATCAAGATATATGAACAGATAGTCGACAAAGCAACGATAATGTCTTTGATCACAGAAAACGACTATACTGATAAGTTAGTCGAATATTCAGATAAACTATCAGACATCTTCAAAGGCGCTGAAGAAGAAGATAAGCAGATGAAAAGAGAAGCATATATCTCGATATCTAAAGACCCAGATCATTACCTACAAACTGCGAGGGAATTCTATGGTGAGGATTTAGATCATATCACAGAAACCAGAAAAGATAAAATCAAATCCGTAATAGAGGAAGTCGAAGGAAGAACATGAATGAAAATGAAGGATATCCGAACTATGAAGTAGATATACATGAGGATATAGAAGATTTCATAGATAAGATCTCGAAGAAGATAAACGAAGAATTCAAATCGCTTCCAGATAAGTATCATCCAGCTGATCTTGGAAAAGAAAGCGCGGAGTTACTATACAGTTTGATTCGTGAACATAGACCTGAAACGGTCGTAGAGACTGGAGTATGTAATGGTTTATCATCTTCAGTCATACTTAAAGCTCTAGAAGATAATGGTAAAGGACGGTTGATCTCAGTAGACCTCCCGGCCAAAGCAGGAACTGACGATATATCAGAGGAAAGGACTGGTGCAGTGATACCACCTTACAAAAATTCAGGATGGGGCGTACCCAATCATCTTAGATCCCGTTGGACGTTAAATATCGGAGATACGTTCAAAAAAACTCCTGATATATTTGAAAAATTAGAACCTATAGATATGTTCATACACGACAGTGATCACTCATATGAAGGTATGATGTTCGAGTTCAGTCTTGCCTGGCGTCATCTGAAAGATAAAGGATTTTTACTTGCAGATAACATAGACATGAATCAAGCGTTTTCTCATTTCGCTGAAGGTAAGAAAGTAAAAAAATACAGATTGGGAAAGATGGGTTTGTTGAAAAAATGAAGAGAAGTATAAATTCTCTATCCACTTGTTATCGTTGTTAGTCCCTCGATTTCAAATCCTGCCTTCAAAGATTCTAAATTTTTGAGCTCTGTGCTAGACTGTAGTATCTCTTCAATATCCTCTGATTCCAAATCAAGATCAGCAAATATCACCAGATCTTTCTTAGAGGCCTTATTTACCGCATATGGGATAGCTTCTTTTATGTCATTCTTGACGATAGGTTCCTTCCCACTGTTCCTTACAGAATCCGCTATTATCGAGGTCATCTGACCTATAGGTCTTCCTCTGAGCACCTTCGTATTTTCTGTTATGATTACATCGTCGAACCAGTTGCTTATCTCTTTCCCACACTTCTTCAATGATTCGTCCTTTCTGTTGCCGACTCCAGCAAACACGATTATCTTTCTTTTGGCAGGTATATGAGATACGAGCTCGCCCAAAGCTCTGACTGCATCTGGGTTATGAGCGTAATCAACTATCACTCTTTTACCACCAACTTCGAAGATATTCATCCTTCCCGGATTCATCTCTTCATCCATCTTGAACGTTGAAAGAGCGGTCAATATAACATCTAAACTTATGCCTGATGAATATGTAGCAGCGATGGCAGCCAATGCATTTTCTACCATCATCTCAACACCGCCTAACAGGAATGGAACTTCGTAAACATCTATCAGTTCCGTTCTCTCACCTTTCTCATATTTCACAAGTTTGGTTCCTTCGTAAACGAAAGCTGTCTTACCTTCTTTTATATGTTTATCGATGAGTTGATTATATTCGATCGAGAAAAGGATCGGTCTTCCTTTTGCTTTAGATATCAATCTTTCAGCGAAATCATCGTTAGCGTTGATCACACTGTATCCATCTTTCTCAGTAGCTTCTACCAGTAATGACTTCACCCAGAATAGGTCATCTATATCATCGATCCCATTCAGACCTATATGATCTTCTCTTATGTTGGTGACCACTGATACAGAACATCTATCGAATCCTAGACCGCGCTTTACCATACCGCCTCTTGCTGTTTCAAGCACCGCGAAGTCTACATCTGGATCCTTCAGAACCATACCTGCACTCCATGGACCGGTCGTATCCCCATCTTCGTACTTATGTCCGGCAGAATAAATACCTCCGGTCACTGCTAAACCGGTATGATATCCTTGATTTCTAGCGATCCATTCAGTCAATCTAGCTGTTGTCGTTTTTCCATTGGTTCCAGTTATCGCTATGATCGGCACTCTACCATTTCCTTCTGGGAAAAGATTGTCAACTATATATCTTCCAACAGGCCTTGGTTCCCCTTTCGTTGGAGATAAATGCATCCTTAAACCTGGGCTTGCGTTGATTTCAATTATACCCCAATCCATCTCA
>CAYSTL010000199.1:0-2523 GCA_964433785.1 uncultured Thermoplasmata archaeon | reverse complement strand
GATCCTGGAAGCCTAAAGAGTGCCGCAGCCATGTTCATAATAGTTTTCATAAATGCTATAATAGGTTTTATCCAGAAGTATAAGGCTGAACAGATCATCGATAAACTGAAATCTCTTATCAAATCACCTGCTAAAGTCAGACAGGGCGGAGAGATGAAGGAGATAGATCAGGAAGAACTGGTCCCTGGAGATATCATTAAGGTTGAGGAAGGGGACAAGATCCCAGCCGATATCAGGATCATAGAATCTTTCAATCTCAAAACTAACGATTTTTCACTTACTGGGGAGTCGATGCCCCAGGAAAAGCAGTCCAACGCTATCAAAGAAAAAGTTACTCTAGCTGATAGAGACAACATGGCGTATGTTGGTACAACAGTAGCTACAGGGAACGCATTAGGTATAGTCGTAGCCACCGGCATGGATACCGAGATGGGTAAAATAGCCGACATGACCCAGGAAGCTGGTGACATCAAATCCCCACTTCAGAAAGAGTTAGATATCTTGGCTAGGAATCTTACTGCCATAGTTGTCGTGATAAGCACTGCTCTGTTCTTCGTAGCGCAGTGGCAGGGATTAGCAATGACTACCAGCCTGATATATGCTGTAGGGATAGCTGTATCGTCGGTACCACAGGCTCTACCAGCCCAGGTCACTGTTGCATTATCCACTGGCAGTAATCGATTGGCGAACAAGAACGCTGTCGTTAAGAACCTAGCTTCTGTGGAGACTTTAGGCTCTACCACTGTTATTTGTACCGATAAAACAGGTACATTGACAAAGAATGAGATGACCGTTAGGAACGTATGGTTCGATGGTCAGGAGTACGAGATGACCGGACTCGGTTATAAGCCAGAAGGTGACATCGTAGATGGGGAAGGAGAACCGCTGACACAAGAGCAGGTAGATGAGATCGAGATATTGATGGATGCGGCTACAATGTCCTCGAACGCTGAGATCCACGAACCGGACGATCAGCACGACAGCTGGTATCCGATAGGTGATCCTACTGAAGCCGCCCTTATCACTATGTCAAGAAAGATAGGTACAAGATCACCAAAGGAAGATGAAGAGAATCCAGAACTGATAGAGTTCCCGTTCGATTCTGAAAGGAAGATGATGAGTTCTGTCAGGGATATCAAGGAAGAGTATGCGGATGAAGATGTATTGAAGGCTTTAGAGGGAGATACTGAAGGTAGAGTCGTATTGGCTATGAAAGGTGCAACTGACAGTATCCTTTCTATCAGCAAACATATCTACAAAGATGGAGAGGCTGTACCTATAACTGAAGAGGATAAGGAAAGGATCAGGGAGATAAACAAAAAGTATTCTGAGAAGGCCATGAGAGTATTGGCCATGGCATATCGACCTTTAGAAGCTGGCGGTAAAGACTATACTCAGGAAGAAGTGGAAAAAGACGTCATATTCTTAGGATTGGTCGGGATGATCGATCCTCCAAAAGAAGGTGTAAAAGAGGCTGTAGATCACTGTCATAAAGCTCATATTCGAACTTACATAATGACTGGAGACCATGCTATCACAGCACAGGCTGTTGGTGAGGAGATCGGATTGGCAGGTGATGATGATTCTTCACCGGTCATCACAGGACAAGAGTTGAAAGATATCAGTGATAAAGAACTGAAAAAAACTATGCGGAAGCATGAATCATTGATATTCTCTAGAGTGGATCCTGAGGATAAATTGCGTATAGTCAAACTTTTAGAAGATGACGATGAAATAGTAGCTGTTACCGGTGACGGAGTGAACGATGCTCCGGCTTTAAAACGTGCTCACATTGGGGTGGCCATGGGCAAGAAGGGAACCGATGTGGCTAAAGAAGCCTCTGAACTTGTTTTATTGGACGACAGTTTTCCGACGTTAGTGGACGCTGTCAGAGAAGGTAGAACGATCTATAATAATTTGAAGAAGACCGTATTGGCTTCTATGACCACCAATGGAGCTGAGTTAACAACCGTTCTAGCAGGTCTTGCAGCTATCGGTTTACTAGGTTGGGCTGAATGGGCTATTCCAATTTTAGTAATTCAAATTCTAGCCATCGATCTGTTAGCAGAGATAATGCCTCTAACTTTCTTGACCTACGACCCACCATCTAAAGCATTGATGCGGTCTCCGCCACGTAGTCGAGAAGAACATATACTCGACTTTGGCCGGTCTACGGAAGTCATATTCTTCGCTTTATTGATAGGTCTATTAGCAGCGGGTAACTTCTGGTATTTCTTCTCTAGGCAAGGTGTTTCATTATCAAATATAACAGATCAACCTGCTTTGATGTATGCTAAGGCTACCACCGTCAGTTATCTGACTATCGCATACTGTCAGTTCGCTAACATAATGTCTAGAAGATATGAATACGACTCACTGTTCAGTAAGAACATCATCAGCAACAAGATAATCGTCTATTCGATCCTAGCATCGATTGGTTTGGTCCTTTTAGGAGTATACGGTCCATTCATCAGTGATTTCTTAGAATTCGCAAGCATAGGCTTGAAAGGATGGACTCAGGTA
>CAYSTL010000198.1:0-2526 GCA_964433785.1 uncultured Thermoplasmata archaeon | reverse complement strand
GGAGTAACGGAAGAACAGTCAGATACACACATCCATCTACCGGCAGCAGCTGTTCGAGCTGTGGTGGATGCGGTAATAAAGCTAACGTGTTCACAGACCATCCGATAAGTATAGAAGTGAAAGGGAGTAAATATTACTACCTCTATAACGGACAAGGAAGTGTTACAGAGCTTATAAACTCAGATGAAGAAGTAGTCAATCAATACAGATACACCCCATTCGGCAGTCCTAGATTGAAAGCTGAGACCATGTACAACCCGTATCAATACACCGGGAGAAGACTGGACGAAGAGACAGGCCAGTACTACTACAGAGCGAGGATGTATTCGGCTAGCCAGTCACGGTTTACGACGCAGGATCCGGCAGGTATGACCGATGGTCCGAACATGTACGCTTATGTAGGAAACAATCCGGTCAATAAGAGAGATCCGACAGGTCTGACTCCTTATAATAATTATCAATTTAATTTGTGTCGGGAAAATTGTATATCTGATCTTATTCAATGTTTGGAATGGATTGATGATCCAGTACAGGATATATGTGAGGACATATATGAAAGATGTGTTCAGTCATGTTGTAACAAATATCTAGATCCAGGGGCGATATGCCCAGATTGAGGTGATAAAATGATTGATAAAAAAGAAAATAAAAATTTATCGAAAGGTATAGGATTAATTATTTGCATTGTCATTAGCATTGGGATAATTGGGAATTTTATGATTCCAATAAATGGGAATTCAATGAATAAAAGTAAAAGTGAAATAAATCAATCTAGTTGGAAAATGTATGGCAATAATAAGCAGAATGGTTTTTCCAGCCCATACGTCTCGTCTCATGTAAATGGTAGTGTAAATTGGAAGAAAAATTTTGATAGTATGGATATTTATCCAGCAACCCCGGTGATGGATTCAAACTCTAATATATACATGGGAACAGATCAATATGTCATATCGTTGACCTCAGAAGGAAAGATCAGGTGGAGATTCAATTCAACCCCTGATTTCGGGCCAGTTTCATCATCAATGGCGGTAGATGGAGATAATAATATCATCGTTCCAACTGAAGCAAGCAGTGTGTATTCATTAAATTCTGATGGAAATTTAAGATGGAGTTTCAATACTCAATATAATAATACCAATAATATCGTTTTCACCGCACCAGTTATAGATGGAAATAGAATCTTGATAGGTGGTGCTGATATATCTAATCCATCTTCTCAGTTTGGAGGAGAGAATGACTACCTTTATTGCTTATCTTTAAACGGTAATCTCAAATGGAAATATCATACGAAAGGAATGATATTTTCAAATCCCGCTGTCGACAGTGAGGGTAACGTTTATTTTGGAACTACAAACAAAACTCTTTATTCTTTGGATAAAAACGGACAACTCAATTGGAAATATGAAACAGGAGGTTTGATCCATTCCTCACCATCTATAAGAAGTGATGGTACAATCTATATTGGTTCTGATGATCATTATTTGTATGCCATAAACAGTAAAGGCGAATTAGATTGGAAAGTTGAGTTGAAAGGAGAGATAAAATCAACATCTGCCTTAAGCAGTGATAAAACGATCTATGTTGGAACGAATGATAAAAAATTATATGCGATAAGTCAGAATGGAGAGATTAAATGGAGTCATGGTACTGATAAGGCTGTTTCTTTATCACCTATCATAGATAATGATGGACTGATTTATTTCTGCTCTGGAAAAAAATACAGTAGTACTTTATACAGTTTTAATAAGAATGGAACGAAAAGATGGGCGAAGGAGATGGATAGTTTAGCTTCTAGTCCTATAATAGGGAGTGATGGAACTCTTTATATCACTACGAAGAAATCGGAAATATACTCACTTGGTCCTTCTTCTCCCACGGTTGATATCACACGACCAACTAGTGGTGAAGTGATAAAAACGAAAAGTGTTCAGCTAGAGTGGGAGAGTACAGCTTTAGGTAGTGACATCGATCACTTTGAAGTTAGATTAGATGGTGATGATTGGCAAAAGATCGGTTCTGTGGATGAATATGAGTTTACAGATTTAGCCATTGGTGATCACACTGCTGAAGTTAAAGCTGTGGCTGAAAGCAATAATTATGATGTTGACAGTATAGAGTTTACTATTGAAGAAGATACAACTCCACCTACAGCGGATGCTGGAGAGGATCGAACCGTCAAAGTGGATGAGGAAGTTACATTCGATGCATCTGATTCATCGGATAACGTGGAGATAACCAGCTATGAATGGGATTTCGATGATGGTAATACCGCAACTGGTGAAACAGTAGAACATAAATTCGATGAAAAAGGAACATACGAAGTAACATTGACAGTCACTGATGAGGCAGGCAATACTGACATCGATACTATAAATATAACTGTCGAGAAAAAAAAAGACAATGGTGGAAACGGAATTCCGGGTTTCAGCATTATAATACTTTCTTTAGGTATATCTCTGGCTGTCCTATACAAGTATAGAAAGAGAACAGGCTAACATCCGTCAGATATCCGTCTGAATTAGAAAT
>CAYSTL010000197.1:0-2534 GCA_964433785.1 uncultured Thermoplasmata archaeon | reverse complement strand
CAGAGGATGTTTTGATAACCACTGTAGAATCTGTTTTACCTTTATAGACACAATCAGCCTCTTTTTTCACTACTTTTCCATCATCCATAGATAGTATTTCGATCGGATCATCTAGTTCGATCAATTCTTCATATTCTTCCAGATCGTTCCTCTTATTCCCTTTATCTTTGTACTCTTCGTATATCTCTTTTATAGGTCTTTTAGAACCATCTGCAAGTATAACAGGCGTTTCACCGACTACACATTTTCCGGTCCCGAAGCCCCCTGGTATAGCTGCTGTACCACCTTTAGCAAGTGGGAAGAAAGTGTCTAAAACCCTCTGACCTGTTATCAAGATGTCGTGTGGAGCTTTTTTATCTTCATATGGCCTACCTATCCTCACAGGCCATCTCTGAAGCATCTTTATTTCTTCTTCTCCTTCTTCTCCATCTAATCTACAGATGACTTCCTGGATCGTGTACTCTCCTTCAGAAGCGATCTCTTTAACAACACCGCCTTTTCCAGGAGGTACCATAACCTTGTGATCTACGACGGAAGTTTCAGGCACAATACCGATAATATCTCCTTCTTCTACTTCATCTCCCTCTTCAACTTCAGGATCGAACTGCCATTCTTTATCATAATCAAGTGATGGTACATCAACACCTCTTCCGATAAAGTCGCCAGTCTCTTCTACGATAGCGTCCAATGGTCTTTGGATACCATCATAAATATTTTGGATCAATCCTGGACCTAAAGACAATGATAAAGGCTCGCCTGTTCTTACAACAGGTTCACCAGGCTTTACACCACCGGTCTCTTCATAAACCTGTACTGTAGCAACGTCCTCTTCCAATTCGATGATCTCTCCGATAAGTCCTTCTTCACCAACTTCGACAACTTCGTACATCTCTGCTCCACGGAGATTTTCTGCTAGAACGACAGGACCGGCTACTTCAGCGATTCTGCCTTTTTCTCCTTCTTCAGGTTCTGATATCTTACTGATCTTTTCTTCAACTTCTTCAGCCATAATACTATTCCTCCTCTGTTGAGGTTATATCTATTCCAACTGCTCTTCTAATCTTACCTTTAAGAGGATCTTCCTTATCTTCTAATTTGCCCTCTTTGTTAGGTATTTCAACTATAACAGGATAAAGTTCCTTCTTACGTTTGATCTTTTCTTGAAGATGCTCTCTTATATCTTCCGCTATCCTTTCAGAAAGCAATATAATACCGACATCAGGTTCTTCAAGAAGATGATTAAGCTGTTTTCTCGCGTCGTAGTCATCACTGGGTACGTAAGTTTTATCGATCCCTGCTAACGAGAAGCCCAATGCCATGTCTTCATCTCCGACTACGACGACTTTCATCTTCATATTATTCCTCCATAATCATCATACTGCTGATCTTCTCAGAGTCCATCTCTTCTTGAAGGCCTCTGATCAATATTTTAAGATTTCTTAATTCAAGGTCCTTAGCAACCAAGTACTTGATCATCGGACCTACGGTCAATATCTGCTGACTCAAAATCTCTGATACTGTAGATAATAATTTTTTATCGAGATACATCTCTAACTCGAAACCAGACATCGAGGTACCTTCAGTCCTCAAGTCTGCATATGATGTTCCTTCTAACTCCACCATCGCTTCTTCTAGATTGCTCGAATCTATCATGTTCTCGAGCTTCCATTTCTCTATTTCTCTCCCAGGTGGTAATAATGAATCTTTAAGAATTTCTTCATCTATGTCCTCCCTCAACCCTCTAGAAATCATTTTAAGATTCATTACGTCCGTGTATTTACCAAAGAAGTACTTGACTGATGATTTTTCCTCCGCCTCGATCTGCATAACAGATTGTCTCATCTTTTCATAAAGGTATTTATCGAGTGCGACATCTAGTTCAAAGAAATTATCTTTCCATTCCTTGCCAGACAAGACTTCATCCAACTCAGTGCTCTTCAATATACCCAATAATTCCTGCATATTCCTGGCAGACATGATCTCATCTTTAAGATCTTCATCGATCATCTTAACTGGAAGTACTTTTTGATCGATCTCTTCTTTACCTTTTTCTCTTGAGACAGCCTTAACGGCTCTCTTTGCCATCTTCACATCGTATTTAGCTAACCATGCATTGACAAGAGGCTTTGCTTCGTTAGGTGTAGCCATGTAAGCTTTTTTGATATAATCGATCGTATCTTTCTCAAGATTTTTCTCAACTTCATTGATATCTTCTGTCGCCTCTTTAGGAATATCATAATTATGTTCTCTAATCTTTGAATACACCTCATTGATATTCCTGCTTTCAGATAAAGGTTTAAGGTTTTCCTTTTTGATGAATGGATTTCCATGAGCTCTGAATTTAGCGTTAGGATAAGTGAAGTTAGCTATAGAAACTAAAACTCTAAAGTAGCTCATCAACAGAATTACAACTACAAGTAATGATAATCCAACGATTATCAGTACCAGATTAGGCAATCCAATAGTACTCAGTAATTCTTCAAACAACGGTCAATCCTCCGCAAATAGTATGTCAGAAATTTCCTTTCTAAGAT
>CAYSTL010000196.1:0-2552 GCA_964433785.1 uncultured Thermoplasmata archaeon | reverse complement strand
TCTTCTTTCTCAATCTTATCACTTACATCTTTATCATTATCCAAAAGCCACTTTATCTTCGGTGCAGAAAAGTACGAATCAGGTATCAAGCCAGTTCTCTCATTGATCATATCTAAATATTCTTCTTTGATATCATCTACGATCTTTGAGGTCCTTCTATCCTGCCAGACGATCGCGTTATGAACTGGTTTTCCGGTTTCTTTATCCCATAGGACCGTCGTTTCTCTTTGATTCGTCACGCCTATCGCAGATATCTCCTCAGCAGTTATTCCTGCATCGACTATAGCCTCTTTACAGGACTTCACCTGCATATCCCATATCTCTTCAGGATCATGTTCAACCCATCCTGGTTCAGGAAAATACTGCTGGAACGGATTCTGTCCTCTGCCGATAACATCGCCTTTCTTATCTATAACGAATGATTTTGCACTAGTGGTACCTTCGTCTAGAGTCAAAATATAGGATTCAGTATTATCCATCTGGTCACAATGAATGACTTTGTATAAAAAATTTGTATCTCTTAACTTTACCGATAGTAAAATGAAGAAAATATTATTTAAAAAAGGAAAGGCATGTTTTAGACAAAGTTGAATTGATTGGGAGATATTCAAAAAAATTTTCCTTGTTTCAAATGAGTTGGTATCCTGCTTATTTCTTTTGACCTCCTCCACCACCTAAAGACAAAGGAATAAAATTCCTTTTCTCACTCAAGTAGCTTTCGTGATACAAATAATCACTAGCGTCTTCGACCGAGTGGGGACGAGGAAAATATTCCTCTAAATTGCGTCTTCCACTATAATTAAAAAAAGATTCTCATCTACCATCTTCTGACACTCAGTTTCGACCTCTATCTCTTCTTCGTAATGCTCCCTCCACCTCTTCATCTTTGTGTGTTCACTTTCTTCATGCTTCAGGCCGAAAATTGACAGAAATTTGAAAAACTTATCATGTAAGCTTTCCTGAACATTATATCTAAATTGATAAAAATGATAAACAAAGGCATAGGTGACTTTTCTTCCAACTCCTTTAACGTTAAGGGTCCTTTTTTATGGATGGCCATGAGGAAGAACTCATGAAATTCATTACCGTGAAATCGTTTTCTTCTTCTCATCTACGCCTACATTTATAAAATACTATATTAATACTTTCTTAATTTAAAATTTTTTATCCATAATATTCTCAAATCTAGTATTACTTATTGGATGATGACTGATGATCTCACCATCATAAATTACACAAGACATCTTTTATTTATCCTTATCTTTTCGTTTGTTTTTCAATCAATCCATAATTATCGAGTACTTTAAGCGCTTCTAAAGTCAAGATGCCTTTCCATTCATCGATGGCTTGTTTAAAATCTCCTTCATACACAGATGTATCCCAATTAGGCCTTAGCACCTTTTCTTCTTCTAACTGATCTATCAAGAATTCCAAATTTCTCTGTATCTTATCTTCACTTATTCCAAAATTCGCTTTATCGGGATGATCAACAAAATCTAATGGTTTAGGAACGTATTCCGTCCACTTATCTTCATCATAAACTACCACCTGTTCAATTGCTCTGGAAATATGTTTCTCCAATCTCCTTTTATCCCTTCTTGATACTTCTTCGTAAAGACGAATGAAACAATAAATCTCATTCTCTGACTCGAATTTCTCCTTCTCCCTTATATGTTTTATAGCTTGATCGATCAATCTATCAATATCTAATCTTTTTGTATAATTCCTATATCGGTACAGATAACCAATGATCTCAGCAGATGGATTACCCCAATTTTTATCGATTATTGTCATCTCATCTTCTTCATCATAATGCCACCACCAGGCATGAGGATAATCGTTAACCTCTTTTGGAACAGCTAACCAACCCATTCTTTCTTTATCGAAAGAATTCTCAAGATATCTTACTGCTGACTCTATCATATTTTGAGATTCCAAGGAAGTATCGACTTCTTTCAAATATCTAAGTGCAATAGAAGTAGCTAAAGGTGAAGATTCGGGTGATCTGAAATCAGGTTCTAATGCATTACCAAATCCACAATTTTCGTTTTGATACTTCACTAACTCTTCAGCTAGTTTTTCTTCGAATCCATTTCGAAATATATTTTCAAAACGTAGCTTCTCTAATTTCCTCCCGTATTGCCTTATATTCGCTTCCAACTCTTTAAAGGTTGAGTTAGTTAGTTTTTCCATATTGATTTGAAAAGGAATTGTTTTGATTTAAAAGTTACTAAATTAATAAAATTATAAATCAGAAAGTTTTAACTACAAAATATTTTATTTTAAAACTATGAACATAGAACCACGGACTGAAGGATCTACCTTAATTTTAAACAAATTACAAAAAATAAAAAATGGTCAAAAATTGGATGAAAAAGATATTGAAGAATTGATCAAACATACTGACATAAAAATGTGGTTAGAGGCCTACGGAGGAAGTGATAAGGTATACGAAATATTCAAACGAACGCTTCTATCTTTAGATGAAGAAATAAGTTCTGATATGCATTTTTGGGAAAAGAAAATCGATTACGGTTTCAGGAAGGCATTTG
>CAYSTL010000195.1:0-2558 GCA_964433785.1 uncultured Thermoplasmata archaeon | reverse complement strand
AGAAACATTAAAAGAGGTACCTGTTCCTAAAGTGAATTAAATGAAATCCCGATTCCTCCAATACACAGTTGTAATCGCCATAATCCTGCTTTATTTAGGTATAATCGCAAAAAGTTGGGTCTTTCTAGTAGCTGCAATAGCTGCTTCATCAGTTATAGTAGTTAGTCTATTGGAACTTCCACCTAACAAAGTCGAAGTAGAAGTTACTAGAGAAAAAAAGGAGCAGGATATATACGAAGATGGTAAAGTCGATGTGAAAATTAAGGTCGAAAATAAAGGAGACCAGTTACAGTTTTTGGAGATCATGGATGAAATACCTCCGAATATAGAAATAAGTGAAGGATCAAATCATCAGGTCCTATCATTGGAGGAAGGCGAAACAAAGATAATAAAATATACTGTCTTTTTACCTGTAAGAGGAAATAAAGTTTTAGGACCGATCAAATTTAGATCAGTCGACTCTTTGGGCTTTTTCTATAAAGAATGGAAAGTTGATGAGGAGATGAGAATACATATCCTACCAAGGACTGAGGATATGAATAAAGTCAATGTGCGTCCATCCTATACAAGAAATTGGTTGGGTAACATCCAATCTCAAAGCATAGGTATCGGTTCTGAGTTCTATGCTCTGAGAGAGTACGTGCCAGGAGATGAGATCAGAAAGATCAACTGGAAGGCAACTGCTAGATACCTTAATCCAATCACAAATCAATTTGAGGGAGAAAAGAGCGGAGATGTGGTCATAGTCGTCGATGGATATAAGAAAGGCAATGTGGGAACTGTTAGAAATAACACTACGAAAGCTTCTATCAAAGCGGCAGCAAGTCTAGCAACTAGTATTTTATCGGACAGAAATAGAGTGGGTCTTATCGTTTTAGGTGAGACTTTAGATTGGGTATATCCACGGTCAGGAAGAGACCAACTGTACAAGATACTAAGTAATCTGAGTAACCTAAAAGAGGGCGGTATGTGGAAGATGGAGGACATGAAATGGTTGATAAAAAGATTCTTCCCGAGTAAAAGTATGATCATCTTCATATCGCCTTTGATGCAACCTAAGGTAACAGATACCATTATCGATATATGTAGAAAGGAATTCGACGTGATGGTGATCTCACCAGATCCTCTACAGGTTGAAAAGTCCATAGTTGATGATTACAACGAAAGTGCTGAAAAGATACTCCGGATCGGTAGAAAAAATATGATCAACACATTATGGCCTTACAGCATAGTAGTAGATTGGGACCCGAACGAACCTCTCGAAGCTTCTCTTGAGGAGGTGATTAGATATTGGAAGAGAAAATGAAATCTAAGAAATCGAGTTCAAAGACGATGTTGATCCTCACTCTTGTTATAACCTTGATCGCAGGGTTATTATCCAACTTTTTGATCCTTGCCTTCGTGCCGGTTCTCGGTGGTGTAATCGCGGTTCTTGGCCAGATTTACAATAAAAGATCACAGATCAATGTAGGTATGACTGTAGCGATCCTGTCTTTCTTCCTGTTGAACTATAATTTATCTTTCAACCTGATAAATTTGAGCATGATCCTGATAGTCTTTATTGGAATGATGGTAATATGGGCTTTTGCGAGACATAACTTGATGAGTGCAGAGATCAGAAAAGATCTGGATGAAGATGATGATAACAAGTATCTTAAAGAATTTGAACTAAAATCGACTTCTAAATTAGCTAAAAAGATGATTATAGCTCTCGTATTGGGCTTTATCGGCTCATTTATTGCCTTATCCAGTTATACTGGTACGTTATTGGTCCGCTCATTAGCCGTACCTTTAGCTCTGTTCTTTGCAGGTATTTTCCTTGTAATACTTTACATCCTAACAGTGTATCTACCAAAGTATTCAGAAGCTCAAAATGAGGAATTATGAGATTTTCAAAATAAACTTATCACACATATCTGAAAAAATTGATTAAAATAAATTTGCATTATTTAGAATGTCTTAACTTAGTTCCACATATAGTTCCTTATAAAATATAAATTGATCATCTTATGTCTAAAAAAAATGGAAATTCCATAACAAATAAATAAATAAAATTAAGTAGGCGTTCCAGGTGTGAAATTGGAAAGGAGAACAGTATTACTGGTAGCGGTCATATTAGTTTTATTTTCCTCCTACATAATTGGGAATATATTCTGGATCAATTCTGGTATAGAAAGTTCTTCAGAATACAAAAACAATGTATTAGATAATTATAATGCAGAAACGATTGGTTTTTCTTTCCTTATATTAGCTTTGGTCATCTATATTATAGCTGTAATTTATTTGGGCAATAGAGATAAGTCGATAGCTAAATTATTTGGTGGTGTATTGGCAGCGGCCTTAGGCAGGGTAATCATCAATATGACTATTTTCACCCACACATGGGTATATTGGATACCCTTTTTATTATTCTGTGTTGTAGGACTATTTCTTGTTAAAAAGAAGGATTTAAAATATAACCAACTTGGAACAGCTTTTGGTTTGGGTATTTTCGCTGTTGTGTTTGCATTTGTGTTTTGGATAATCCCAAATATGTCTAATCACATGAATGATCTTTT
>CAYSTL010000194.1:0-2570 GCA_964433785.1 uncultured Thermoplasmata archaeon | reverse complement strand
ACTCTCTCACTTATCTCGCCTTCAGCCAATTTGATATCGTAGTTTTCTATCTCATTCTCCGCTCTTCTTATCATACTATCCTTATACCTATCTGCTATCTTGTCGAAGGTAGATATCAGTTTTCTGCACTCTTTAGTCAATTCATACATGATCTTCGGTCTTCCGTCAGGTGGAAAGACTGCATTTCTCTCTACCAATCCCCAATCATGTAGTTCTAAAAGATGTTTATCTACTGCCTGTCGAGTTATATCCAGCTCTTCAGCTAAATCATCAGGATGATCATAACCCTCTTTCAGCATATCGATGATCTTACACCTAGTGCCAGAAGAGAACAATGACAGCAGATCTTCGGTATAATCTTTCATCGTTTTAGTATTATGATACGTATATTTTAACTTTTTCAACTTTTAAGTTGAATATATTCACGGTAAATTTGTACTTATCTAATTTTATTTTCAAAATAAATATAAATATTAACCCTACTTTATTACTATCAACAAAAAGGTGTTCGAAATGGATAAAGAAATATTGAAAAAATTGGATGAAAGACTCGCTAAAGGTGAGATCTCAGAAGAATTATACAACGAGATCAAAGCAAGATACGAAGGTGAAGAGGAAGAGGAAATCGAAGATGAGGAGATCGAAGAACTTGAAGAAGAAGTAGAACATGAGATAGAGGAAGAAAAAGAAGAAAAAAAACCAGAGAAAAGGAAGCAAAAGCGAGTCAGTATATCAGGTGTATCTAAGATAGATGGATGTAACTGTGAGATATTCCGTGCAGCCGGAGCTTCAAAAGTAGATGGAGACCTACGAGCTGACGATGCTGATATTTCAGGATCGACTAAGGTTTCTGGAAATGCATATGTTGGGACACTTGATTCAAGCGGTAGTTGTAAAATAGAGGGTGATACAGAAGCCAAATCATTAGACTTGAGCGGTGCTACTAAATTTGGCGGTAAAGTGAAAGCAGATAAAATAGATTCAAGCGGTTCAACTAAATTCCAAGATGATGTAGATGTTAAGGATTTTGACAGCTCTGGTTCTTTCAAATCTGAATCTAATATAACTGCAGACATCTTCAATGCTAGTGGGGCTTTTAAGATAGGTGGTACTCTTAAAGCAGAAGAAATACAGCTGAATCCTGCCGGTAGTTGTAAAATATCAAAAATAGAAGGCGGAGACATAATCGTCGAAGCCGGCTCATCAGGTATATTCTCTTTCAGCTTCGGCGGAAGCGGTTCATTGACATGTGATAAGATAACTGGTAATGAAATCTATCTTGAAAATACTAAATGTGACCTAGTAGAAGGGGATAAAGTTAAGATCGGTCCAGGATGTAAAGTCGATACAGTAAAAGCCAAGAAACTAAAAGTTCACGAATCTGCAAGTGTAAAAAATAAAGAAAAAATCGAATGATCAGATGCCTCTAGTACTCTCATACCATTTCCGGATCTCGTAATCCGATACTCTTTTCTTTTTATTCTTTTTATTGATCCTTACACCCATATTATGATCATAGGCCCATTCTCTGATAGTTTTCTTATACTCGTTGGGACCTTCGAACTCCTTCACATTGACCAGCCCATCCGATATCTTGGCAGTGAATGCAGCTACCATCTCTGGACCATCAAAAACAACATGACATGTTCCAAGGTCAAAGTTATCTTTAATCTCATCTCTGAAGTAAAGATTTAACCTGTCTTTTGTGCTTAATACGAACTCACCATCAAAATCGACCTTATCGATCTCATCAAGTCCTTCTTCAAGCATCCAATATACAGTGTCATCATCTCTTTTCAAAAATCCCTTGACCAACAAACCTTCATCGACCAACTCAGAGAGGATCTTTCTTAATTCTGCCATAGGGAAATTCATACCCAAATAAGATGACAATTTTTCAGCTGAGAATACTCCGAAGTTCTCAAACATCCACTTTACTACTTCTTTTTTAGCATTCCATGGACTGATTTCCGTTGGTGGGGTCAGCACATATCTGTTCTCATCATCTCTAGCGATGACCAATCCTTCATATAGGTCATCTATTGCTTCTTTCGTTCTGGTCGTACTATATGGTGATTGATGATAGATCGTTCTTTTTGGGACAGGCTGTTTTTCGTTTATTATCTTTTGAACCGTCTCCATGGCTGAATCTAAATCAACATCTTTAGCAGCCTTGTAGATAGATGTTTCTCTAGGTAGAGCGTACAGATAATAAGACGGGATCATCTTTCCAGCGTAGACTTCTCCTCTTCTGTAGATCCAGTCCAAGGAATAGAAGTCATCCACCCTAGGTCTGAGCTCAAAATCAGATCTGAGTCCTTTCAAACCTTTCAATGCAGCCTTTGGATCAGAATATTTTCCATCGAATATTTTTTGTTTGTAGAGGATATACGTTCTCAAATCTTTTTCCTCAAAAACATCTTCTATGAGATTTCCTTTTACCAGCATCCCCTGGATCATCTTATATCCATGGTCGAAGAAGACTGATAACTTTTCATCCGATAAAGTCGAAACATCTTTATTTTGATGATTTCTTATCCTGACGATATCGTACCCTTCAAGATTATGGT
>CAYSTL010000193.1:0-2576 GCA_964433785.1 uncultured Thermoplasmata archaeon | reverse complement strand
AAGGAAAGATTGTTATAACAGTACTTTGAATGAATTTTCCAATGGATTACTTTGAAGATATAATACAAGAGATACTTGATGGAACAATAAGCACTCCTAATGAACTCCAGAAGGCAAAGATGAGACTCTGTAAGAAATATAACAGACCAGAACTGCCGAAGAATGGTACCATTCTGAAAAAGGTCGATGAGATGGAAGAAGTATCAAGAGATGAAGTCCTACATGTTCTTCAAAGGAAACCGGCTAGAAAAAAATCTGGCGTATCAGTCATAGCAGTGATGACATCTCCTGCTGAATGTCCTCATGGCAGATGCTTGATGTGTCCTGGCGGACCGGATACTGAGAAACCAAGTCCACAGTCTTATACAGGTAACGAACCAGCAGCACTTAGAGCAGGCAGGAATGAATACGATCCATACGAACAGGTCAAAGACCGATTAGATCAATACGATGCCATCGGACACGAACCCGATAAGATAGAATTGATCATAATGGGTGGAACTTTTCCAGCTAGAGATTGGGAGTATCAAAAGAATTTCATCAAACGCTGTTTCGATGCTTTGAACGATAAACCTTCAGACTCGTTAGAAGAAGCCAAAAAGATCAACGAAACTGCAGAACGAAGGTGTATCGGATTGACTATCGAGACCCGTCCAGATTATTGTAAGGAAGAACATCTAAAAAAGATGCTAAAGCTGGGTGCTACTAGAGTTGAGATAGGTGTCCAATCGATAAGGGATGAATTATTAGAAAATATCCAAAGAGGTCATTCTGTTAAAGATTCAGTGGAAGCCACAAAACTCGCAAAACAGTACGGATTCAAGGTTTGCTATCACATGATGCCGGGTTTACCTGGATCTACAAAAGAAGAAGATTTGGAAGAATTCAGACAGTTATTCGAAGACGAAAGATTCAAACCTGATCTTCTGAAGATATATCCTACGTTGGTAGTTAAAGGAACTGAATTGTACGAGATGTGGAAGAGAGGTGAATACGAACCTTATTCTACCCAGGAAGCAGCTGATTTAGTTGCACAGATGAAATCCATAGTTCCTAAATACGTGAGGATACAAAGAGTTCAGAGAGATATACCATCCAACTTAGTGGATGCTGGAGTCAAAAA
This sequence comes from uncultured Thermoplasmata archaeon, assembly GCA_964433785.1. Classification (GTDB taxonomy): domain Archaea; phylum Thermoplasmatota; class Thermoplasmata; order Halarchaeoplasmatales; family Halarchaeoplasmataceae; genus CAYSTL01. The sequence goes on along the minus strand of CAYSTL010000193.1, from coordinate 1,453 downwards.
AAGTAATCTAAGACAGTATGCTAGGTCGAGTTTAAAAGATAAAGGACTGAAATGCGACTGTATAAGATGCAGAGAGGTGGGTCATTCAGATAAATCGATAGATCATGATAACGTAGATCTGTCCGTAATGGAATATGAAGCCTCAGGTGGTACTGAGTACTTTATCGAACTCGGTGAAGATGATATAATAGCAGGTTATGCAAGAATTAGGACTGAAAAAGATAGAGTTCCCATCTTAAGAGAACTGAAAGTTGTAGGTGAGATGACTCCAGTCGATGAAAAAGGTCAGGACTTTCAGCACATGGGGTACGGTAAACAGCTCATGAAAAAATGTGAAGAGATAGCTAAAGAACACAGCAATGCCCTGAAAATAATAAGTGGAATAGGTGCGAGGGAATATTATAGAAAACTCGACTATAAGTTAGATGGCCATTACATGGTGAAACATTTCAACTGAATACTGTTCATACAGACTTGAAGACTTCATTTTCAGGTTCGTAAACATCTTCAAGTTTTCTGATGTTTTCAATGAGATCATCGACATCTCCTAGGTCACCCTTTTCAGATAATGTTTTCAGATCATCTCTATCGATCTTTCCTATTTTATCGGTCAAAACCCTGCACATGATCTCCAATCTCTCTTTTTTATTACTACCATGATCTGATTCTTCTAGTGCCTGGGAATAAGCATCTTTTTTCTCTTCACTCTCATCGATATCAAATTCTTCTCCTCTGATCTTGGCATTTATCCTGCCAACAGCCCATGTTGCTTCACTCTGAGAATTTGTCTTATAATGGATCTTCATCTTGCTGATCTTCAAATTTTTTCCACAATGGTTACATTTCGTCGATTTTTTGTCCAGATCGACCACTTTGGCAAATTTACAATCGGTACAGACGATTATTCCATATTCTTCTTTCATGGTAGATACACCAGAACTGCGATAGCACAACCGTATTCGTCTTTTCCGACTTCTATATTAGAATATTCGTATTCGACATCTTTTAAAGGGATACCTCTATCTTCACCCATCTGTTCTAGTTTCTCCTTCATCTCTTCGATGAATTTTTCTAATTCTAGGTTGATAGAATTAACGTTATGTTCCATAACATATCCGCCTTTATCGTCTTCTCTGAAACCGTATGAGATGCCTGCAGCTAATCTCGTGTTTTTACCGATAGTTTTTGATATAACACAGGGTCTAAAAGCTCCGATCTTTTCAGGGATCTCATCGACCTCTTCAATATCTTTTGGAAGAACGGAAGAAATCTTTATCATATTCACATCTCCAACCCCTGCATCGATCATGGCTTTGTCTACTGCGTTTATTCTAGAAGCTTTACTCACTCCTGCTCCTGAGCGGACAACAAATTTGGTTGGATTTTCAAGCATATCTAAAAAGGAAATTGGTCAGTTATTTAAGTTTTCAGGCTATCAGTTAATTATTTGTAA
>CAYSTL010000192.1:0-2614 GCA_964433785.1 uncultured Thermoplasmata archaeon | reverse complement strand
TGGGAGCCAAGTCGGTATTCCCGTTGACTTCTTCTCATTCAGAAGAGGTTAAAACCGTCATAAGGCTACACAGGTTGGCCAACGAGATGTCTGATCTGATAACAGGTAGAACCACTCATCCGCAGAGATTGATCCCTGGTGGATTCTCGAAGATTCCTAGTGAAAAACAACTGAGAGAACTTAAAAGCAGATTGGAGAGTTCATTCAACGATCTGACTGCTGTCGCAAATCTTTTGAAAAAGTTAGCACCGGAATTACCAGATTTCGAAAGAGAGACGGAATTCATATCTTTGACCAGTGATGACGAATATGCTCTTTATGACGGAGATATAGCTTCTACAGATACAGGTGTTCATCCTGTGGATGATTATGAGAATATCACCAATGAGTACATCGTACCTCAATCTACAGCAAAATACGCAAAACACAATAGAGAATCTTACATGGTCGGAGCATTGGCCAGGTTGAACAATAATTATGATAAACTCAGTCCTATGGCTAAAGGTATTGCACAAAAATTTGACCTCAAACCGGTGAATCACAATCCGTTCATGAACAATGTAGCACAATTGGTGGAGGTAGTACACAGTGTTGAAGACTCGATAGAGATCATAGACAAGCTATTGGATAGAGGACTTCAACCGCAGGAAGAGTACCATAAACCAGAGATAGACGTGAAAGCTGGAAGAGGTATCGGTGCAGCAGAAGTTCCAAGAGGTATCCTGTTCCATGATTACACGTACGATGAAGACGGTGTCTGTACTGGAGCTAACTGCGTGATACCAACGAATCAGAATCACGGAAACATACAACATGATATGGAAAAGATGGTACCTGATATAATCTCAAAACCAGAAGATGAAGTCGAGCTCACATTAGAGATGCTCGTTAGGGCCTATGACCCATGTATTTCATGCTCGACCCATTACCTGGATATAGAGTTCAGAGATGAATGAAGAGAGAAATATAGGTATAATCGGTATAGGAAATCTCTTGAACGGTGATGACGGGATAGGGATAGTACTGATCCAGAAGATCCAAAAAAGGGATTTATTCCCCCATATTTCTATTTTTGATGCTGGTACTGGTGGGATGAAAGTACTGCATCTTTTGAAAGATTTAGATAAGGTCATCATCATAGATGCTGTTCACATGGATAAGGAACCTGGAGAATTTGTATTCTTCAGTCCTGACGATGTAGACTCGATGAAAGGTTCAAGCGGGACACATGGGTCCAACTTGATCGAGATATTTGAATTATCTGAAGAGATGGGTGAGTTACCTGAAAAGATAGTTATCATGGGTATTCAGCCTAAGAAAACCGATATCGGTGAAGATATGTCCGATGAGGTGGAAAGTAGGATAGAAGAGATGTTGGACCGTTTAAAGGAAAAAGTCGAAGAATTGAGATACGTATAGAAGATGTATATCAAGTTAAAAATGAACAGTAAAATCTATTAAAGAGATTAAAAAAAGAAGTATGAGTTCTATTCGAACTCATCTAAGGCCTTTTTTAGTTCAGCCACATAAGTTAATGCTGGTCCCCCGCCCATCATTATAGCTACGAATGCAGCTTCTAAAATTTCTTCTCTTGTACAGCCAGCATCTAGTGCTTTCTGAGTATGAAGATCGATGCAGTATTTACATCTTGCAGTGATTCCGTTTGTAAGAGCGATCAATTCTTTGGTTTTAAGATCTAGATGATTTTCTTCTAATACTTCATCCATGAAATCAGCGAATTCACCCATGGCTTCTTCATTGTTTTCCATCAATGCTTTCTTAGCTCTTTTAAAATCTCGTATATTTTCCCTAACATCTGCCATTTTATCACGGTTTTGCAAGATATAGTCAATATTAAAATGTTTTGGTATCTCTAATCTGCAATTTTTAGATGGAGGTCAAATCTAGCTCCACCCATCTCTGAATCGTAGACATCGATGTTTCCATTGTAATTATCAACTACTTCTTTCACGATGTACATACCCAAACCTGTCCCTCCACCTTCCCCGTAATTATATCCTTTTTCAAAGATCCTATTTTTTTCTTCATCCTTAATCCCTTTACCATCGTCTTCTACAGTAACGATACATTCATCTTTTTCTGAATGTATTTTTATCTTAATTTTACTGCAGTTAGAATGTTGGATCGAATTCTCGATTAAATTAGAGAAGAGGTCTTCTAACAAAGTTCCCGCTTCTACCATTTTTTCTTCTCCTTCTAATTGTAACTTGATATCCTGCTGCTTAAGTTCTTCATCATAATCTGATATAACTCTATTCAGGATCGATTTTATTCTCACTTTTTTAGTGCTATCTTTCTCTTCTATCTTTCTTAGTTTCCTGACTTTATCTATTATTTTCATACCATTTTCAGTGACATTCTTTGATCTTTTTATGTATTCCTCAACGTCCTCAGGCAGATCATATTCTTCAGCAAGGTCAAGATAGCCTTGAACCAGGACTGATTTATTTCTGACATCATGTCTCAATAAGGAATGGAGAAATTCTTCCCTCTCTCTCATCTCCAGTCTATTTAATGTACTGGTTATTTCGTCTATCAAAAGTTCTGTTGTGTTCAGATCATCTTCATCGAAAAAGTTTTCTTCAGTAGCTAC
>CAYSTL010000191.1:0-2646 GCA_964433785.1 uncultured Thermoplasmata archaeon | reverse complement strand
TCAACATATAGATCTGGACTTGAAAGAGCTGGAGTGAATCAATAACACTAATTTAAAACACCATTTTTCTATCCTTATTTTCATCCTTTCATGTTGTATTTGAAAGTATAATATTTGTTTCGATTCAAGATCCTAATTCTTTTTTGGTTACAAAAAAGTATATATACTTATTTGTTCAATTTTTATATATGAAGTTGATATCACATCTACAGAGATCTGAAAAATACGAAAGAACTTCGGATATCTTCAAAGAGATAGACTCTGAACCACATCGTCCACAAAAAAGGTTCAAACTTACAATAAACAATCAAGAACAAGCTAAAGAAGCTTCCAAATCCAACATCCCTATACTCTGGATCGATCCATCATACACTAAGATCTTAAAGTATCCCATGACCATCCCAAAAACCATCATAGTTCCCAGGGAATACAAAGATGTCATAGAAACAGACCTAAATCTACACACTTTCGAGAGTATGACACCGTTCAAAGATACGATATTCCCTGAGTTCGAAGATGTGATCGTTTTTATGCTGACGTTAGACCCTTTAGCAGCAAGAGGGATGGTCGATAGGAGCGATATCGATCTAAAATATCTACAGAAAAGGATCTTACAGGAGAACCTTGAAAAAGAAGCTTCTGAAGTTTACCTTCAAGATTATATCGATCTACCATACAAAGAGAGCCCCTACGACAAAGATCGTTTGATGAAAATAATCGATAGGAACAAAGTCAGAGAGGTGATACCATGATGGATAGATTCCTAAAGGAAGTTTGCAAAGAATTACACCAGAGGGATATCGATTTCATCGTAGTTGTTGGTTCTGCTATAGAGAGTGAAGGATACGATATAGGTACTGCTGACCTGGATTTTGTACTCGCTCCTAAAAAATTCGACAAAGTCCAAAAACAGTTGGAAAAGAACTCCAAATTCAGAGTAAGAGATAGGATCAAAACGATGATCGAGAGTGAATTCATGTTCGAAAATACATGGCAGACCGTTGAGTTCATAGATCCTGCTTATTTCTCAGGAAAGAAGACTCCTGATGATTTCATCGATTATATCAAAAGATATAGAAGCCACAAAAAAGAGATAGGTTATGTAGCGAAGCCAGAGATCGTTTTTTACATGAGATTGATGATAACAGATTGGGAGATATACATACAGAAGATACTCAGGGATATAAGAGCTGGATTACCTGAAGAAACTTTAGATGAAGTGATAGAGATCTCTAAGACTCTAGGGGTTGATGATAAGATGGAACCCAGGGTTAACAAGACTAAACAAATTATCGATTCAAGGTTAAATTAGATGTAATCTATCTTATTGGATCAGATATGTTTTCAATGATAATCAACTTGTAGTCAATTGAAAAATCCTAAGATAGCTTTCTTCCTTCGAACAGAAAAATGTCACCGAATCTTTTAATAATCTTGGAATAAATATGATAATGATGATAAAGGAAGATCTGGTAGAATCCATCAAACCAGGAGTCCAGAAAGTCTGTAGAGATTATGATGTGATCGTAGCATATCTTCACGGTTCCCTCGCTGAAGGAAAACAGCATCCTGAAAGTGATATAGATATCGCGGTTTATTTTAAGGAATACTCATTAAAAAAACTGCTCGAAGTGAGCAGAAGGATACATGAGGAAATCGATCTAGATAGAGAGATAGATGTCACAGCCTTAAACACGGCTGATCCCCGTTTTCAATTCAGGGTGATCCAGAAAAGAAATATCCTTTATCAGACCGATCCAAAAGAAAGAGCTGATATAGAAGTGATGATAGATCGAAAATATCACGACATCAAACATCATCTAGAAGAGCATTGGGAAGAAAGAAAAAACAAGGTGATCGAGGGTGGATGAAAAGATAGAGAGTAGGATCGATTCGATCCAAAGATGGAATAAACTTCTACTTCAGATCTTCGAAATATATCTAAATAAAAATATCCTTTGACTTACCAATTACACATCTTTGTATAATACATCCTTGTATAACTAAATTGAAGATTCTTTTGCTTATCAATACATCATCACAAAAAATCATTATAAAATATCTTTAAAACCTATATCTCCACCATCCATCCCTATTAGAATCAACATAAGAAACACTGATTCTACAGGAAAATCGATAAATTTCCTGAGTTTAACCCATAGATCCAACAAGCTCGATCAGATATAGCGGATCAAAGCTAATCTAGTCCTTTTCTGACCTGCTTGTAGACAGTATTTACCATCTTTTCTGAGAAGAATCCCTCGGAAGCCTGCTTTGCTAATTCCAAAGTATCCATGGTATAATGCAGTTCCTTTATCTTCCCGTCACGGAACTGGTATGTACATATCATCAAAACTTCGATCTCTTCACCGTCATATTTACCCGTTAGAGTATGTTCATATGCGGCTTTATCACCTTGTACAATGATTCCAGCTCCAGTTTCCGTATAATTCGTGTCTTGGACATTTCCCGACATCCATTTAAGTAGACTTCTGACTTCTTCCCTTCCTTCGAAAGTGCCGAAAGGAGTCACGAATCTTACGTCCTCCGTACAAAAAGACAATGCCTTTTCTATATCTTCGGCTTCTAAAGAGCTTATCAATTCACGCATCAATTCAGCATATTTCTCTTCAGCCATCACCATCA
>CAYSTL010000190.1:0-2698 GCA_964433785.1 uncultured Thermoplasmata archaeon | reverse complement strand
GATTTATAACTAACAAATTCTCCTTCTACAAAAGTATCTGGATCTATACTACCATATTCTGCTTCCATGAGAACTTTGTGTTCATCTTCACTGAGATCATACTCCAAAAGTTCTTTTCTTTTATGTGAAAGAGTATAAGACAATATCAACGAATCAGAAGAGGTGAAAACGCTTCGTCTACCCAGGATCGGGAACATAGCCACGCCGTCTGTTAGTTCGAGTTCCCTCACTTTTCCATCTGAAGAAAGGATAACTGGTCTCCAAGTTGCGTCTTTGATACGGATTCCTAGTGCATTATCACCATCAGGAGTGAAACAGAAAGGTATCTCTTCAAAATCATCAGAACCCAACCATTCTACTGTTTGCTCATCTACGCTGTAGATCCCAGCTCTTGGCATGTCGGTCGTATTATCTTTCAGAAGCAGATGTTTTCCATCAGATGACCATCCTCTATTCTCAGTTTTGTACCCTTCTTCACCGATATCCAGTTTTCTTTTGTTAGATCCATCTACATCACATAAGTAAACATCTCTATTGTTAAGATCATCAGATTCATTGGTGGTGTAAGCTATTTTCTCACCATCTGGATCGATAGAAGCAGAATCGACTGGTTTTTCATATTCAGTGAGTTTGTTCACTTCATCTTCTTCACTATCATACACAAATAGATTCATCTGTTTATCCCTGTCACATAAGAATACAAGGTATCTACCATCACTGCTTACGTCATGCATGATGCATTGCCCATCCATCTCGACGACTACTTCGGTCTTACCATCCTCATCGATAAGATGGATATCGTTCTGTTCGTTACCGGCTTCATCTTTGTGGTAAAATATCTTGTCACCATCAGGGTGCCACATTATCGGCCATCTTGCATTCCTGGGAACTTCACCATCACTTATCTGCTCTAATTCATCTGTTTCCTTCTCTAAAACGTAAAGTTCGTTCCTGCCGCTTTTATCGTAGTAAAATGCAACTTTATCACCCTCTGGTGAAGCCACGGGATGATAAAACTCCGGTAAACTAGCCAACTCTTCTAGAGGTAATTTCTCTTTCATATTTATCAGTTTGGAGAATTAATGAGCGACTTTTAATTTTTGGGTGTTTCTTTTATTTCACAACTGAAAGAGCTGTTTCCAAACCTATCTTCCTGAATATAGACTTTCTATCATCCTTACCTTCATATCTTTTCAACAGTTTTTCAGCATCTTCAGCAGCATATCTCAGTTCGTCTATAGCGCTATCGCTTTCTATCTCTGACAAAGCTAAAAGCGTGTAATAAAACGGATACTTCCCCCAACGTCCTTCTCCATCTCTGTTCTGGTTTATCTTATCCACACCCTGTGCCAAGGTCTCTTCCCAGGATTCCGTCTTGACCACTGACACCGTTTTCAGCAAAGAAACGGAACATTTAGCACAGCAGAAATAACCGCTTTCTCTAGGTGTCCCAAAATCCTGCTCAACATCGAGAAGAGTATATAGCGCTTTCAGTCCTCTTTTCGTCTTCATCTCTTCTCCTCTTCCCCACAGCATCAACGCTCTCAACGCTTCCTGACCGAGTATATGATCAGTTCCACCAGTACTGTCAAATCTTTCACCAGTAATCAATTCGACTTTCTCTTCATCCTTCTCAGCAGGAGCGAAGAAACTGTGATCTTCAACTTCATAAGAACCTTCCATTCCCTGACGTTCCTGTATCCAATCCAGTGCTTCATTCACTTCTATCCTAGGCAAAACAGCAAAGCCCATCCTAACTTCTTCCAAACGCCACAGTGTTTCAGCCAAAGAATCTTCGACCAGAACACTGTCGTATCTATCAGCATCGATCATCTTCTCAACCCTTTTAATCGTTCCAATCCTTCCGCATAACCATCGTCATTCTCTGCCCATCTTTCCAACCTTTCACAGGGGAATTCATCACATTCTGAGCAGTTATCTAGACCTTTCTCGTCCACACAGCAGTGGAGTATCCAGCAGTCAGGAGACCAGTGTGTATCTCTGTCTCCATGACACCCTAAACAATACGGTCCATCACTCATAAACTCTTCGACATCCATCTCTCCATCCAACCATCCCATCTCGATGAACCAATCCATCACGTCATGAGCTACATTCTCATCAGAACGAGCAAGATAAATAGAACATTCTCTGCACTCCAATCCACAGGCACCTAATCTTGGTTCTTCCATATATGTCACCTTCACTCCTCGATAAAGTAAATACTTGTCTTCACCTTTTTCTCTAAGTAAACAATCATACTGCCTAAATATCTACTTTTCGTATTTTTGAATAGATTATTCAAGAATTGAAAAATTGGAATAAAGTTTAAAGGGTCGTGTCAATTATATTACACCATGTACAAGAACGTTCGGGAGGTAAACATCAAATCCACCAACGTTTCAGATGTAGTTGAGTTCGAGGGTATCATCTCAGCTATTTCCGAAGTCAAGACTAGATTGAAAACAGGAGCTTTCTTATGCCCAAGGTGCAACAGCGTATCGACAGTCGATCAGGACTTTGGAGAGGTCAAGGAACCCGACGTATGTTTCAACTGTAAAAAAACCGCTTCAGCACTGGATTTTAAACTCCTTACCGATGAATCAGATTTTTCGGATTATCAGATAATGTACATAAAGGACTTGGAAACAGAAGATTCTGTGTCTGTAAAGGTCGATGAAGAGCACACCAATTCAAC
>CAYSTL010000189.1:0-2710 GCA_964433785.1 uncultured Thermoplasmata archaeon | reverse complement strand
TTCATCAGAGTAGCTGTAAGGAATGATCTTCTGAATCTTACAACAATTTATAATCAAAGCATAAAAAATACTCGTGAAGATATCACGGATAATCTGGAAGACATGTTCGGTCAACCGGTTATTATGGAATTCTCCTGGGAATCTCTTCATTGGAAAGATTGGACCACATCTGAGTGGAAAGAAAGATTATCATTGGGTTCTTTCAAAGCATACTTAACCACAAAAGATCCAGCCCAATTCAACAACACATCATTTGACCTTCCAGAAGAGGCGGATATCGAAGAGACTGTAGAAGAGATACTCAGACTGGATACCAGACTATCATTAGATTTCAACTTGGTCGTCGAACCGAACAGGTGGATGAACCTGACCATCAAAACTCCTGAAAATATCGGTATAGATGGGGGAGTCAATGAGAGCGGTAGATGGAAACGATCATGGTATAAAGAAGGTGGGGAACACACCTTGAATATAGAAATGAAGTGGGAAGGATCCGGAGTAAGATCGTATGAAAGTGCTGATTCAGAAGCGATAGGCCTGATAGATATCCAAACCTTCGATAATATAGATGGAGATCTGAACATAAGCATCGGTGCAGTAGATGTAGATGGTTATGATGATCAGTTCGATATCCCAGAACAGGTAAACGGATTGAATTACGTCGATGGTGACTTCATCAGGGTGGCTGTTAGAAACGGACTGGTTGAACTATCCACGATCTATAATCAAAGTATCAAAGATAGCAAAAAGAGTATGGAAAGTGATATGCAGGACATGTTCGGAGAGAACGCATCTCTTAACTTCCGATGGGAAGACCAGTCATGGAAAGATGCTGAAACGTATGGAGAAGCTTATCCTGATGGTTTGGGAGATCTAAAAGCTTACATGGAGTTAGAAGATCCTATAGCATTCACTCCAGATTCCTTCGATCTACCTGATGAAGCTGATGTCGGAAAACTTGTCAGGACAGTCCTGAGATACGATGCTACTATCGGTAAAGATCTAACGATGAATATAAGTGACGTGGAAAGAGCCCAGGTCACAGTAAGAACACCTGAAGATATCAAGATCGAAGATGGTGAAAGATATAAAGATAGATGGTCAAAGACATACACTCTTGAGAAAGGAAATAATACCGTACATCTATCTCTTAGATATGATGGAGAAGTACAAGATATCAGTGAGGAAAACGTGTATGTCAACGGTACACTCGATATGCAGAATTTAGACAGCATAGACGTCAATATCTCGATATCTATTTCCTCGATAAATATCAATAACTACGGAGATAACTTATCGATACCAGAATCCATCCATGGCCTCGACCTTGTTGATCACGAATTCATCAGGACCGCTGTAGAAAACGACCTTATCGATTGGAGTAATATCACCAACGAGATGAATGCATCAGTGGATGAATTCGAAAAAGAGATACCGGATCTTTTAGGAGATTTTGATTTGAAATATTCTGAACCGATAAATAAGAAATATGGCCCTATAAAAAGATACTACGAAGCTGCTGATTTCAAGCTTAACGTCACTCCCGAAGATGATGAAGATGCATACATAGATCACGAACTCATCAAAGCAATCATGAACAGCGGCGCTGTGGTCGATTTCGAGATCCCATCGGTGGAAGATATCGACGAGAACTATACATTGAATCTGAAGTTAGGTACACCACAGTTCATGAATCTTCATGATGATACTGGTCAACTTGATAGACAGAACGGTTATTACAAATTGGATCTAAGAGAGGGATTGAACGGCACGTTCCGTTCAGGTGTAGAGGGTCCTACTGAACAGAAAATCAAATTCAACATGAATATCGATCTGCACAAGATCAAGATAAATCCAAGTCCACTAAAATTATCATACAGTGCTCATGCAAAATCAAGAGTGGACGCAACGGTCGAGATCAATTCTGTTGAACTGCCTGAAGATATCGGTGATTCTCTACCCGATGAGATAACCCTTTCTCATGCTACCCCAGGTCTGATAAGACAGGCTGAGACACACGGATTATTCGATAAGCAGGAAATACTAGGTATGCTCAGGAACGGCTCTGGAGTTGACAATTTTGATGGCATGAATCAAACATTGAGAGATGCACTTGATAACCAAGATATTGGCATTGATATAGCATTCGAAGAAGGGACATGGGAGTATGATGAAGAAGAAAGAAAGCCACTTAGATTAAAGATGAATTCCGATTTCAAGATCCACGTAGCTGGTTCTAAAAAGAACAGTGCTTTGGACCTGCATACAGTCAAGATGGGTAAGATGGATATACCTTCGATAGAAGGGATCGATACCAACTTCAGGATACTGTTCCCCGAAGGTGTGAGAGCCGAGGTAGAAGAGAATTCCAACGTAAATACGGGTTGGACAGATGGTGGACGACATTACGTTGAAGTTCAAACATCCGGTGATTCTAATGAATCAGTTTCTATAAATCCAGAAGTCGTACTAACGCATAATCTCTTGTTCGGTGAAGATCTGTTCATGTTCAATATAGCTGTTAGACTCATTTTGATCTTGATAATAACTCTTATACTGCTCGGTGTAGGGATCAAGTTAGCAGGATTCTTCATAGATAGTAAAGAAAGGATAGTCAAGAAGGGCATGAAAGATGCTAGGAAAGAAGAAGGCGATCCAGAGAAATGGTACGATCATATCTCTGATGAGGATAAAGAAGAATACGATATCA
>CAYSTL010000188.1:0-2735 GCA_964433785.1 uncultured Thermoplasmata archaeon | reverse complement strand
ACTATAGTGAATATAGCACACGAAGTATCGACCGCTGAGACAGACATTATATACTCTCTTGCCTGAACCTCTTCTGAATCATCGTTCGACAAGAATATCCTTGTTACAGCTGTAGCTGCAGCCCCGGTTATTCCTGGAAGCCATCCGACCAACCCACCTGAAAATGTACCGGCGATGGTACCTCTGAGTTTATTTTTATCTTCAAGCCCGATCTCAATACCATCTGTATGCTGTTCCGGTATCTCCGGATTATCCATCAAGCTCACCAACAGATTGGAGATACCAAACAATCCGGTGAAAAGAGGGAATAGTAGTATTGAGGAATTGGAAAGTCCTTCCTGTTCGAAGGGTGCCCAAACGTATGATGCTATACCTCCAGGTGATAAGATAGAGAATCCCAGCAGTCCGGATAATAGAAACACACCCATTGCAACCAGCTTTTCCCGGTACTCCAAAAGAGTAGCTCCTTCCTGGAGTATCAATATAGCCACAACGAGAATCAGGATCAAAGGTATGTAAGGAACTAACTTATCATATAGATCGATCGGATCACCCATGATCAACCTTGCTGGGAATATCAATAAAAGGGCGAGCATCGATGCACCTAGACTCCCTAGTGCACTAGCTTTGATGGCTTCGTAACCTCTTCCTTTCAATAACATCCTGTGTGCTGGTAGAACCGATAAAGCTGTCTCACCTTCAGGAGCACCCAAATAAGTAGCGGGTATAAAATTGAGGAATGTATGAGTCACAACACATCCGATGATCAATACGGAGATCAAGGCGATTATATATTCCATAGATGGGTCGAATCCACCTGTCAATGATAAGGCGAATAAAACTAGAGCGGACTGAAAACTCAAGATAAGAAACGAAACTGTATTTACGTGGAAACCAGGGATAAGACCTGTTACTATTCCCAGGCATATCCCCATCAAGATGAAAGGTATCGCTATCAATAAAAGGGTTAAAGCACTCATCTGGGACGGGATATCCTGGCTTTTTATAAGTCTTTCCTTATTACTTTCTGTACTTTCCTTTGTATTCCTTTTTCCTGTATTCTAAAAAAGATACTGATATAAGCGTTATTATAAGTGCCAGTATTCCTGTAGAAGGCAAATATTCATCTTCAGGATTAGTTTCAGATGAAGAACCTGCTTCAGATATATCTACTACGTACTTTTGACTCTCGTGATCAACACTTTCTCCTTCAACGATGAATGTTGAAGTTATATAGAAATCAAGCTTTAAACAATTTTTAGGAGCAGTGATTTCCACGTAGAAATGATCGTTTTGAGGGATCATACTTTTACTACTATAATCTGAATCTTCTCTTTTTTTGTAGAATAATTTGACTTCTTCGACTGCTTTATCGTTGGGATCGATCGTATTGCTAGAACCATCATCTTTTGATAAAAAGTAAGCTTTGATCTCGATGTCATCTCCTGTGGAACAGTTCAAAGGTCTATCAACATCTATTTCTGGAAGCGTAGAAAGACCCTTTCTCTCTATATCTACAGTATACGTTTTACTTTTGTTGGTAAATTGTTTTCCTTCGATCGAATAATACGCTTTGATATAAAATTCCAATTTAGAACTTCCCCCGATCCCAGGTATATTCAGATGGAAATGATCTCCCTTTGGCTCCATCTCTAAACTTTTGAACTCTGTTCCATTCATCGTTTTATAATTACAAACCACCTTTTGGAAGAATTCATCATCAACGCTAAGATCGTTCCCGGTATATCTAGAGGTGGAAATAAAAGATGTGTAAATATCTATACCCTCACCTACTGAAACATAAGTTGGATTTTCAACTTTCATCTTTGGAAAGCTGGAATAACGTACAGTTTCTCTCCCATCTATGGTTATCTTCTGATTTGATTCGTACCAGTCAGTATAGTTAACATATATGGTAGAAAATCCATCGGAATTCTCCTTCCTTACAAAGCTGTCAGCATCTCCAGTTGAAATATCTGCTTCCTGGAAACATTGAGAGTGTACATCTATTTTCACGTTAACTCTTTCGATTGGCTCTTCCCATCCTTCCCTGCTTATGATCATATAAGAGACCTGCCAATCCCTAGAATAGCTGATATAATATTGATCAATATATGTTCTAAGATTAGATGATGCCATATCCCATCCTATACTCACATTTTTTGCCTGTTCAGGTTTTATAGAAACCTCGAAAAACACTACATTGTAGGGATTTATGAGATCATTTTTTTCATAATAGGATAAATTCAACATCTTTTTCCAGATTTCGACTTCTTCACCATCAACGAACACTTCACAGTTCTTTGGTTCATGGCTGGGGTCGAAAAATAAAGTCAGGTTTTCCCGCTGATCAGAAGGATTTTCAAGGATAAATTTTCCATTTCCTTCACTGTGATTTTTATATAGATCAAGTGTTACATCGACTTCTTTGAGATAAGTTGAACAGTTAGCTGAACCAGGTATGCCGATCCCGGTGTTGATCGGAGTCGGTGCTATATCAGCTGAGTTTGTAGATGCTGTAAAAACTAATCCAGATATAACAAGAACTAAAACAAAGACGATAGAAACGATCTTTCCGACCTTCAATTTACTAAAGATCACCATGAGCCCATTTTTACACATGGATTAAAAATATTAAAAGTGTTCGGATGAAAAAGTTTTCATTCCCACTCTATGGTTCCAGGTGGTTTATTCGTCACGTCGTAAACTACCCTAGTCACCTGATCTTTCATCCT
>CAYSTL010000187.1:0-2752 GCA_964433785.1 uncultured Thermoplasmata archaeon | reverse complement strand
ATGAAGATTTGTGTTCTTGGATTAGGTTATATAGGATTACCGACGGCACTACTGCTTGCTGAATCAGGTTCAAAAGTGGTTGGATTTGACATCGATGATAAAAAGATAGGGGGATTGAGGAATGGTATTCTACCATTTAAGGAAGCAGGTTTAGAAGAACTGTATGAAAGAGCAAAAGATAATTTCACACCGATAACTGAATTGGAAGAAAGTGATGTATTCATAATAGCAGTTCCTACTCCTTTAGACAGGCATATACGTGTGGCTGACCTGAATTCAGTTAAACAGGCAAGTCAGATGATATATCCCTTATTAAGAGAAGGAAATCTGGTGATCTTAGAATCGACTGTACCACCAGGTACGTCGACAAGACTTGTATTACCTATACTTAAAAAGAGTGGTCTTGATGAAAGTGAATTTTATTTAGTCCATTCACCTGAAAGAGCTATTCCCGGAAATACATTAAATGAAATGAGAAATAACGATAGGATAATGGGAGGGCTTACTCTCGAAGGAGCTGATAAAGCAAAAGACCTGTATTCAAGTTTTACTGATGGTGATATCTTTGAGACCGATATAAAGTCGGCTGAGATGATCAAACTTATGGAGAACACTTATAGAGATATAAATATAGCATTAGCGAACGAATTTTCTATAATAGCTGAAGATATCGGTATCGATGTGTGGGATGCTGTAGAATTAGCTAACAAGCATCCACGTGTAGATATACTTAGACCAGGTCCTGGTGTAGGGGGACATTGTATTTCGATAGATCCTCTTTTCTTGACTGAAAATTCTCCAAACAGTAAGATGATCAAGATGGCTAGAGATATCAACGATTCGATGCCCAATTTTGTTTTATCGATAGTGCGGAAAGTAACGAGTAAAATAGATAATCCAACGATCTCTATATTTGGAGTCGCTTATAAAGGAAATGTTGATGATACTAGAGAAACACCGTCAAATAAAATAATTAAATTGGCGACTAATGAAGGATATGAGGTAAAATGTTATGATCCACATGTTAATGATTTTGATCATGAACTTTACGACCTTAAGGAAGCAGTAAAAGATAGTGATTGTATAGTTATAGTAACGGATCATGATGAATTCAAAGATATCGATCCGGAAGAACTAGAGATGAACAATAAAATAGTGATAGATAGTAGAAATATAATAGATAGAGAAGTGTGGGAAAGCGCAGGCTTTGATGTCAAAATAATAGGAAGTAATTGATATAGATAGGGTTTTAGAATGATTAGAATCCTTATTATAACCAATAATTTTCCACCTGAAAGGTCAGGGAACGCTTCTAGAATACACGATTTAGCTAGAAATTTAGTAAAGTTCGATCTGAAAGTAAAGGTCATTTGCCCTCATCCAACCATACCTATAGGTAATTTTGAAAGGATCAAAAAAAGGAAAACAGAGGATGAAATAGATGGAATCGAAGTTAACAGGATCTGGACCTGGCAGCCTGTAAATAATGATCCGAGTTTTTTAAGCAGATTGGCATATTATCTATTATTTCCTCTTCACTCGCTTTATTTTACACTTAAGTTTAGAGATGAGTACGATCTAATAATCACAACATCTCCACCTCTCTTCGTTCACTTATCAGGACTGTTCGCTAAAGTCTTATTAGAAAAAAAATGGATTATAGATGTAAGGGACCTGTGGATCGATGCTTCAGCAGGATTAGGTTTCGTCAAAGATAGGTCATTATTGAAGTCTCTAAGTGAAAAATTTGAGGATATATGTCTTAGATTCGCTGATATGATCTCTATAACCACTAGAAAGATGAAAGATAAGTTAAAAAACAAATATCGATTACAGGAGAATGAGAAGTTCTTGTTTCTACCGAATGGGGTGGATACTGATGATTTCTATCCGATTAACGTTGATAAGAAGGATCAGATAATATATGCTGGGTTATTGGGTCACGCTCAAGATATAGAAAGTCCAATACTAGCCATGAAAGAACTCAGAGATAGACATGATTTTCTCTTCAGGATAGTTGGTGATGGTGATAAAAAGGAAGAACTGGAGAGATTGGTAAAATCCAATGGGTTAGAAGATTCTGTAATATTTGAGGGGCTAGTTTCCAGAGATAAAATACCCGAATTACTTTCTAAATCTAAGATAGGGATAGCACCTATCAAAGGTATTGAAAGTTTAGATTATGCAGTACCCTCTAAGATCTTCGAATATATGGCCTGTGAATTACCATACATATCTTCAGGTATTGGAGAGGTTAGAAGATTGACGGAGGAATCAGGGGCTGGTCTCGTAGCAGAGAACGGTCCAGAATCATTCTTAGAAAAGTTAAACTATCTTCTTGATGACGAAGAGCGCTTAGCAAAGATGGGTAAAAAAGGTAGAACATTTGTTGAAGAGAATTACAATCGCAGAAAAATAGCTCTTAGGTTGAAAGAGGCGATCGAGGGGATGGGATGGAATTGAGATCAATAATAGATATATTAGACTCTAAGATAGAGAAATGCCTGATCGAAGAAGAAGAAAGGGCTTATCTTTATGACCCATATTTTGGAATCATTAGGAACAGGGTAAATGCGGAGTACTGTAAAGGATTGATCCGATTAAACAGAAGAAAGGACATTATACAGAAGATAATCAATTTTCTGTTAGACGCTCAAAACGAAAATGGTTCTTGGAATGAAATCCATCCAAACTACGATGAGACCTCTTCACTGGTTACTTCAATAGTTGGTGATACACTTTTAGGATGGTA
>CAYSTL010000186.1:0-2759 GCA_964433785.1 uncultured Thermoplasmata archaeon | reverse complement strand
GTATGAGCTCCACATCCGACCATAGAGTTGAATGAACCTGAACTGAATTCCATATCAACTTTTCCATCAAGATTAAGAGTCCAGTTTGAAGTCTGAGGTAAATCTGTAAGCTTTATTTCTACTACATTCTTGATCTTTTGTTTACCAGATAAGTTAGGACCGACTAATCTAAGTGGGAAATCACCTTCTGGTAAAGGTTCTCCATTGACTCTATTAGCTAACAATAATGATTTATTTTTAGCAACCATCTGTGATGGAAGGTTTATCGAATAATCATCACCAGCTACTAAAGTTACATTATAGCCCTTCTCAGCAAGCTCTGTATTGAACATAAAATGTCCTTCAGGAGCATCTGCTCCATCGACAGCTGATACTAATATGTAGAGTGCAAGACCAGTGTACGTATCTCCGTTTTCTGTATAGGTCACATTATGCCAATCACAGCTAGCAGCACTCTCAAAAGTCTGCTTGTCCATATCCATGGTCGTTAAACCATCTAAATGTAGTGACCAGTCCTCTTCAGCTCCTTTGATCCTTAGAGTTCTAACATATTTAGACCAGAAATGACTTTCTGTGATCGCTCCATCTTCAGTAACCAATGCGATCCTCAAGGGACCATCTGGGAAATTTGTATCTCCATCTTTCCTGTATCCTAGTATCATATTTACACTACCGTTCTCCTGTTTTACATTACCTTCTTCATCGAAGGTTGTGAACTGACCATTGACCTGCTCATCAGAGAACGACATCGTGTATCCATCTGAAGATACAACTTCTAAAGTATAGTCATCCTCGTTATACATATTGGAAACTAATTTAGTCACATTCACACCTTTGTACTCCCAAGGACCTTCTATGTTACCGACTGAATTCAGGAAACTTCCTGTTCCAGTGAAAGATTCCATACTCATGATCTCTTCCATAGTATAGTTGTGAGTAGTGGTTCCTTCCAATGTCAGAGCGGTCTCGTTTTCAGGATAGACATCATCTTTAAGTTCTATCTTTTCAACCATCTTCACCCATAGAGAACTAGCAGATGTCTGTCTTTTGAACTCGGATGCTAATGATTTTGTTATGTTATGATCAGCATTACTGAACTCTTCATCCTCTGGTAGAACAGCTATCCTTGGACCGTCTTCCCAATCGGGAACTTTTGTATCGTCTTTCTTGTAAGCTAGTATTATATCCCCCTGAACTTCCTTGATATTTTCAGTTGGGTTGATCTGCTCATATGAATATTTCATCGAGTAACCATCTGAAGCTGTAACCTGAACAACATCGTTTCGATCCATATCAGTTATCAGGTCGTTAAGAGCAACGCCTGTATATTCACTCTTCTCGTTCCAGTTCTGGAACCTGTTCTGATATTTAACAGTACCAGAGACGGTGTCCATCGACTCAAGATCTGAAAGGGTCATATCTTCTCCATCGACAGTTACCAGTTTTTCTCCATCTGTGGGTTTGACCCTTAGATATCTCACCATCTTGGCCCAATATTGACTGCTGGTTATCTTTGGATCTTCACTAACAGTTACGACTTTCAAAGGACCGTCTTGAAGAGAGTCTTCTCCAATCTCCTCATAAGCAAGAAGTAGAGTTACATCGCCTTCTTCTGTTATTACATCACCCTCTTCGTTATATATCGTGAATTGTCCGTTCACCTGTTCTTTTGAATATTCTATAGTATAACCATCAGTAGCTTCTACTTCGAGTTTGTAATCTTTGCTGCTGTACATATTGGATACTAATTTTGTTACATTGACACCTTTATACTCAAATGGACCTTCTACACTTCCTGCCCTATTGATGTATTTACCTTCACCAGTGTATGATTCCATAGACTCTATCTGTTCCATGGTATAATCATGAGTTGTAGTACCTTCAAGAGTTAGAGCAGTTTCAGTATCAGAGAATACATCTTCTTTTAGCTCTATCTTCTCTACCATCTTCACCCATAGTGATCCTGCAGACCCCTGTCTGCTGAATTCTGATGCCAAGTTCTTAGTCATGTTGATATCATCATTGCTGAACTCTTCATCAGGTGGTAAGATAGCTATCTGTGGACCATCTTCCCATTCAGGTACTTTCTGATCACCTTTTTTATATGCTAATATCAAGTCTCCCTGGATATCCGCATATTCATCTGTTGGATTAACCTGTTCATAAGAATATGTCATAGAGTATCCATCAGAAGCAGTCACTTTTACTGCATCATTACTATCCATATCAGTTATCAGATCATTTAATGGAACTCCTTCATAAGCACTTTTTTCGTTCCAATTACCGAATCTGTTCTGATACTTTGCTGAACCTGATACTGTGTTCATAGATTCTAAATCATCAAGGCTCATCTTGTCTCCATTCACTGTTATCAATTCTGAATCGCTGTCACCATCATCGGAATCATCTATAGGGTTCTGATATAGATATACTAGTGGAACAGCGATAAGTATTACTGCAACGATAACGACAGCAACAATCCTAATTCTTTTATCTTCTAACATGTTAATTTCCTCGTTATGTTTAACCAAACATATATGGTATATTTATTTTTTTATCGGCCTTGTTAGGAAAATTGGTGAATAATCTATTATATTTAAAATCTTTAAAAGGATAACATTAATATCCGTTTCTTGATTATTAAAGCTAAAAGGGATAGATACTATGGAATTTAGAATTGATAGAGAGAATAGTGAATTTTATAATCCAAGTGAAGAGAGACTAGAAGAGGTTGAGATAGAGATAAGATACGATCCACT
>CAYSTL010000185.1:0-2774 GCA_964433785.1 uncultured Thermoplasmata archaeon | reverse complement strand
TCTTCAGAAGAAATTCAAACTGTAGCATGAGGGAGAACAGATGGATATTGTAGAAGGATCATGGAAGGTACAGAAAAAAATCGAGGAAAAAGCAGGCAAGATAGGCAAAGGTAAGTATGGTCGTATATTGAAGATGGCCAGAAAACCAGATAATGAAGAGTATCAAAAAACCCTTACTATCTGTATTCTTGGTATACTTCTTATAGGTGGTCTCGGTTTCTTGATATATTGGTTATGGAAGTACATACCTACTTATTTGTGAGGTTTTATTATGGGTCTTCTTGATGATTTTACTGAAGATGAATTAGCGGAAGAGGAAGAAGAGGAAGTCCAAGTTGAAGAAAAAGAAACTCAGGAGGGAATATTCCTCAAATGTGATCCAAACAAAAAATCTGTGACCACTGAGGAGGAAGTAAAATATAAAGTGAAAATTGTCAACAGTACAAGTTCAGACCAAAATATAGAATTGAGCGGTCACGTTTTGTACAGTTTTAGTGACGATGAGGTCATACCTTGGAATGTTAAAGTTCCAGGTGGGCATACCCTGTCTGAGACATCAGATGAATTTAAAGAGGATTTTAAAGTTGATAAAGGCGATGAGCAGATAGTCACAATCATAGTTCAAGCCCCAGAAGGTGCTAGATATGGTGATAAAGTAGAGGTTGTGTTGGATGCTACATCCAAGAAAGACATAATGTTATCAGATTCTATCACTCTAATAACCACATCTAGACCGACCGTTGTAGCAGTTAAGACACAGATTGGTCAGGAGAAGAATGTGGCTGATTATATAGCCAATTGGGCTAAGAAAGGAAATAAAGGTGTCTTTGCAGTTCTAGCACCTAAACCTGTAAGAGGGTATATTTTCTTAGAGGCTATGAATCCACACAGGGTGGAAGAAGCTATCAAATCCATGAGAAGAGCTAAAGGTGTGGTAAGTGGTGATACCAGTATAGAAGAAGTTGAGCACTTCTTGGCACCAAAATTAGCAGTCGAAGGTATAGCTGAAGGAGATATAGTCGAACTATCTGCAGGTCCTTTCAAAGGTGAAAAGGCAAGAGTTACTCAGATCAATGAGGATAATGATGAAATAACTGTAGAATTATTTGAAGCTACAGTTCCAATACCGGTCACTGTTAGAGGTGACCACGTAAGAGTTCTTGAAAAGGAAGATTAATTAAGTTAAAGGAGATGATTCAATATGGCTACGGAAACGATTGAAGCTCTCGTGGATGCTGGTGAAGCAAGTGCAGGACCACCACTTGGTCCCAAACTAGGTCCCTTGGGCGTAAATATAATGGATATAGTAAACGCGATAAATGAAAAAACTGAGAAATTCAAAGGGATGAAAGTCCCGATCACACTGACAGTAGACACAGAATCAGGTGAATACGAGATAACGGTAGGTACACCTCCTACTTCAGCTTTGATACTAGAGAAGGTCGGTATTGAAAAAGGAAGCGGAAGTCCGAAGACAGCAAAGGCAGGAGATCTAAGCATCAAACAGGCAAAAGAGATCGCAGAGATGAAAGAAGAAAATCTATTAGGTAAGAATCTAAAAGAGAAGGCTAAAGAAGTCATCGGTACATGCGTATCCATGGGTATAACTGTTGATGGAAAAGATCCGAGGGAAGTACAAGAAGCGATAGATGAAGGAAAATACGATTCTAGTTTTTAGATATCTGGTTTAAAATACCAGTAAAACCTTTTACTTTACAATTTGATTTTTCTAGCTTTACCTCTTTCTATCAGTACATTTGCTATATCTTCTCTGAGCGTAACTACATCTTCCTTTTTTAGCTCGTATGATGTTTCAAGATCTATGAAAGGAGGTATATCTTCAATAACATGTATCAAAACCTCATCATAGGAATCCATATCTTCCTTGAGAGATCCCTTTTTTTCACTTATTTCCTCACTTTTTTCTTCCTGAGCCTTGAATTGTTCAACTTCTTCTGGCTCTTCTTCACTAACTTCAGGTTTTGGTTCATCTTCAATTATATCCTCTTCTATCTCTGTTTCTTCTTTTATCTTTTCATTTTTTGAAGCTTTTCTTTTATATCCACCAAAAAAGACCTCTTCTTTTAACTCCTGAAGTAAATTAGATATATCTTTGTAAAGTTCTTTCTCTCTCTCCAGCATCCTCCCTGTATTTACACTCTCACCAAGAGAATGATGGTATGCCGCTAGTACGATTTTTTTCTGTCTTTTTTTGAAAAAATCATCTGCTAAATTCTTTACCTGTTTGTATTCTTTGTATAGGAATTTCTCTTTCTTATTGTGTGGAAAAGCGATCTCTGACACACGTTCCTCAAGGTCCTGGATATACTCTCTTAAATCATCATAGAAATCGTCTGGAATCTCACAAAGCTGCTTAGAAGATGCTTCAGAATCTCTCGCGTTTACAAGGTCGTCGTAGTTAAAATCCTCGTCCATCGATTGAAGATTTATTCATGATAATTAGTGTTTTTGGAACCATTTTTTATATATTATCAATAAAATTTTATACCACAATGAGGACATTCAGCTGAATTCTCATCTACGGGTTTTCCACAAGAAGAACATACAAATTTTATTTCAAAATCTTCTTCTGTATCCAATAATTCTTCACCACAAAGGATACATTCAAAATCATCCGGTATCTCTCCGCCACAGAACGGGCATTCTATCATGGTTTCAATAAAACCTGTTTCCTCTTCTTCTTCAGCCATCGATAAATAATAGAATAAGATGATTATTAATTATTTTCCCTCTTTTTCTGCTTTGATAACTTC
>CAYSTL010000184.1:0-2783 GCA_964433785.1 uncultured Thermoplasmata archaeon | reverse complement strand
CCAGCTGTTCTCCTGGAAAATCCATCCCTTCTGATATCCTTCCACCTATCACGCAGGTGAGCACTCCGCCGTGATCTTTGAAATCGCTCACCATACTCATGAGTTCTGGCTGGTCCATACCCTGCTGCTCTGAGTGTAAAGTTTCTATCTCGTGTTCTATCGGTGCGATTATATCGTTCATCAATCGATAGCTCGGGAAGAAAATTATGAGATTTCTATCCACTTCTGTGACTATCTTCTTTATGTGATCTCTTATGTTGTTAAGCATGTCATCGCTCTGCTTCAGCGTCTCGTACTTGGTGGTGACTCCATCGGTGTAGAAAGTGATGCTGTTCTCTTCTGGGAACGGACTTGGATATATCTTTGTCTCGGTATCGTAGGGAAGTCCGATGGAATCCTTGTACTCGTCTAAAGGTTCTAATGTAGCAGATTGGTGAATGCTTGAATGGCATGAATTTACGATATCGGTGACGTTGCTCGGGTCCAAGCAGAACGCTTCTAAGCTAGGATTGTCTCCACCGTTGACGAGTTTGATATAGTCCTGACCTTTGATAGAGAACCACGAGCTGAGGAAAGACGCCAGTGAATTGATGTAAGAACGCGGTAATTTCTTCTCATCTCTCTTCTTCTCCTGCACGATCTGTCCCTGGACCTTCAGGTCTTTGATAACTCCTTTGAGTTCATTTGTGTTCATTCCTAAAGAGTACAACAATTCAGATTTCAGTTCGCTGGGTGGTATGAGCCCGTCGTCTTCAACAACGAACTCATCTACGATATCCAGTAATATGTTCTTGAACAGTCTGATGAAAGAATTGATCGTTGTATCTTCATATAACTCAGGATCACCGAAGTTGCTCGATTCCGTCATAGCTCTTTCCAGAGTTATATCAGTTATCTCAGCGGAAGAAAGGTCTCTAGCATAGTCCGGCAGGTTGTGTGCTTCGTCTATTATGACTATAAGATCATCCAGTTCGACGTTCATCCATTCAGTGAGTCTTTTTCTGATGAACGGTACGAAGAAGTAGATGTATGGTGCCGTTACCAGTGTTGCATCTGGTATCAACGCTTTGGCCAACTCGTAGGCACATATCTCTTTCTCAGCACAGAAATCCATGAACTCATCTACTGTCGGTACATTTTCATTTGTCCACTCCCTCATCTCTTCTAGATCACACTCTAGTAATCCAGCGTAATAAGGACATGCAGTCGGTTCTTTACCCTCGTCGATGGCCTGCCTGACTTCCTTCTTTCTATCACTACAGTACTGTGATAGCTCTTCAGCACTACCTTCTCTCAATTCTTCGTCATGCTGTGCCAGGAGACATGTGTTGTTCCTTCCCTGGATTCCTAGACCGTAGAATCCACCGATATTTCTCAGTTCTAAAAGAACCTGTCTCTGCTGGCTGTTCGTCCTTGTTAGGTAAAGGATCTTCTTGTTGTTCTCATCCGCATACTCAAGAGTTGGAGCTAGACTGCATATCGTCTTTCCAGAACCTGTAGCTGCCTGGTAGACTATAGATTTTCCTTTCTCCAGGCATTCCTGTATATTGTCCATTATCTTGTCTTGATTTTTACGGAGTTCATAGGGAAATAATTCGTGCATTGGCTGGTCTAAATAGTTCCTCATCTAATAAACCTGTGGTTCGGCAAAATCTTTATTACCGCTTGCTTTGGTTAAGGCAGTGATCAACATGAGTGACGGATTCACAATAGATGTAGAAAGATTGGATGATTACAAGTTCAAAGTTAAATTTGATAAGGAAAGCATGGGAGAGATAATCACCGACGAGACTGAGGAAGTAGGTGGAAAGGGAGAAGGACCTAATCCTTCGAGGTTGTTGGCCGCATCCACATTGAACTGTTTGATGGCAAGTCTTACATTCTGTTTGAAGAAGAAAAAAGTAGAGTTGGGCGATCTGAAAGGCGAAGTGACCGGTAAGATCGAAAGAGTCGATAAAAGACTGAGAGTGACTGAATTAGATGTTGACATATATCCTGATGTTGATGAGGAAGATAAAGAGAAATTGAAGAAATGTGTGGACATCTTCGAGAACTACTGCGTGGTCACGCAGAGCATCAGGAACGGCATCGATGTGAACGTTGATGTTGAGGTGTGAATCATAAAGCAGACCACTCTTTTCGGAGAGACTGAGGATCTTGGTAAAATCGAAGAAGAGATAAGGAACTGCACCAAATGTAGGCTTCATAAGAAGAGAAAGAATGCAGTTCCCGGTGAAGGTGCACCCGATGCTGATATAGTTCTGATCGGAGAAGGACCTGGTAAGAACGAGGATGAGCAGGGAAGACCGTTCGTTGGAAGAGCTGGAGAATTACTAACAGAACTGCTCAGTTCTGTGGATCTAAAACGTGAAGATGTGTACATCACCAATGTAGTGAAATGCAGACCGCCAGATAACAGAGATCCTAAAGCTGATGAGAAGAAGAGCTGTCGTCCATACTTGGAAAGACAGCTGAAACTGATCAAACCCAAAGTGATCGGTACTTTAGGTAATCATGCAACAAAATCATTGGTCGGTGAAACTGGGATATCCAGTATCCATGGTGAAGAATTTGAGTACGATGATATCACTGTCATCCCGTTATATCACCCTGCAGCTGGTCTATACAATCCGAACCTGGTCGAAGATATGAAGGAAGACATCAAAAAACTTAAGAATTATTAACTGTGTCGGTTTACCGATTACGTAAGTAAATTTTATTTACACCCTCTTCATAAGCACGTATCCCACGATGGGCCCATGGCATAGCATGGTTAGCGCGTC
>CAYSTL010000183.1:0-2829 GCA_964433785.1 uncultured Thermoplasmata archaeon | reverse complement strand
TGGGTGAACCATTGGACGAAGAGATCGTTAGAGGAGTTATGCTTTTGAGAGCTAACACACTCGCCAAGGGATACAGTGGAGCAAGATTGGAAGTCATCCAAACTCTGGTAGATATGCTGAATGAAAATGTTCATCCTGTCATACCCTGCAAAGGTAGCGTGGGTGCTTCTGGCGATCTAGCTCCCTTGGCTCACATGTCTTTGGTTCTTATAGGTCAAGGTAAGGCAGTATATGATGGTGAAGAACTACCTGGTAGAGAGGCCATGGAGAAAGCAGGTTTGGAGATAATAGAGTTGAAAGCCAAGGAAGGACTTGCTCTACTTAACGGCACCCAGGTTATGACAGCTATTGGTGCTCTAGCTGTTCATGATTCAGAATTATTGTTGAAAAGTGCTCAGATCGCCAGTGCTATGAGCTTGGAGTCACTTATGGGGACCGACGCTGTTTTCGACGAACGTATTCATGAAGCCAGACCCCATGATGGTCAGATGGCCTGTGCTGGAAACCTGAGAAAACTGACGAAGGAAAGCGATATAATACGCTCACATAAAGACTGCGATCGTGTTCAGGACCCTTATACTCTAAGATGCATGCCTCAGGTGTATGGGGCTGCAAGAGATGCTATCAGTTATGTTAGAAAAGTGATAGATATAGAGATGAATTCAGCCAACGATAACCCCTTGATATTTGAAAATGGAGATGTTATATCATGTGGTAATTTCCACGGACAGCCAGTGGCACTAGCTATGGATTTCCTAGGGAGTGCCATCGCTGAGATCGGTGATATATCTGAAAGGACCACAGATAAACTGATGTATCAGGAAGAGAGCGGACTTCCACCTTTCTTGGCGAAAGACAGTGGATTGAATTCAGGATTCATGATAGCTCAGTATACTGCAGCTTCTTTAGTATCTGAGAATAAAGTATTAGCTCATCCGGCCAGCGTTGATTCGATACCTACTTCTGCTGGACAGGAAGATCATGTGAGCATGGGTTTGACGGCTGCACGTCAAACAAGAGATATCTTGAATAACGTTGAACATGTTGTAGCTATCGAGATGTTGGCAGCTTCACAGGGACTGGAATTCCATGATCTGGAACCTGGTAAAGGTGTCAAGGCAGCCTACTGTTTCATAAGAAAATATGTTGAGCCTTTGGAACAGGACAGGTCCCTTCATGAAGATATACTTGTATGTAGAGGGTTGATGCATGAGGGTGAAGTGATCGATGCTGTTGAGGAAAAGATAGGAGAACTGCACTGAAAAAAATTATATTATATCGGATGATATGAAGGTGAGATAAGATGTCCAAAAAACAGGATTCAGACAAGGGATCAAGAGAACTGAGTTATCTGGAAAAGAAAACATTGGTCGCTTTGGATGAGTTAGATGGAGAAGCGACTCCAGAAAAGATACTGGAAGAAGGAGATTTTGAGAAACAGGTAAAGGTCATGAATGCAGTTTCCTGGCTGAGTTCCAAAGATATCGTAGAGGTCGATGAAACAGTTAAACACTATTATTCACTAGCAAAGAAGAGTCTGGCTAAAAAAGATCTGCCGGAAAGAACAGCGTTGAAGTACCTGGATAAAGCCGGTGGAAAATGCAGTATAAGTGATCTGCAGGAAAATAGTGGACTGAGTAAGAGTAAATCAGGGATAGCTCTTGGATGGCTGAAAGATAAAGGATGGGCAAAGATCGTTAAACATGATGGGGAATCTTATCTCGAGGTCACCAGGAAAGGGGAGAAAGCTGTAAAAGAAAGAGGTAAGGATGAGAAACTGATCAGACGTCTGGGTAAGGAAGAACGGTTATCTGACGATGAAGTGGATGAATACACAGTTAAAGACCTGATGTCTAGGAAAGAGATATTGGATGAAGATAAGAAGGTATTCAGAAATATCAGATTGACCCAGAAAGGTAAAGATATAATCGATAAAGGTATAGAACTGAAACCCGAGATAAATCAACTTACACCTGAGATAATCAGGACCGGAGCTTGGAAGGAAGCCCGTATCAGGCCTTATGATGTGAAGGCTTTCGCACCCGCTGAATACGGTGGGAAACAGCATCCGATCAAAAGAGAGATAGAAGAAGTGAGGCGTGTATTCTTAGAGATGGGCTTCACTGAGATAAAGTACGATTATGTTCAACCAGCTTTCTGGAACATGGATTCATTGTTCATACCTCAGGATCATCCAGCGAGGGACTTACAGGATACATTTTACATGAAGAGACCTGAGTATATAGAGGTCGATGGAGATATAGTAGATAGGATCAAAGATGTTCATGAGAAAGGTGGTGGAACGAGATCCAAAGGATGGGATTATGATTGGAGTAAGAAGAAATCTGAAGAGGCTGTTTTAAGGACACATACTACCGTGGCTTCTATAAGGCATCTATCTGAAAACACTGAACCACCTGTGAAAGCGTTCTCTTTGGACTGGAACTTCAGGAGTGAGAAGAGCGATGCCACACATCTATCAGAGTTCATACAGATAGAAGGTATCGTTATGGAAGAGAACGCAAGTCTGAACATGCTGATAGGTATGATGAAAGAATTCTACAAAAAGATGGGATTCGAGGATGTTAAAGTTAGACCTGGTTACTTCCCATTCACTGAACCGAGTTTAGAAGTCTTCGCCAAGTGGAAAGGAGATTACCTGGAGATGGGCGGTGCTGGTCTGTTCAGAAGAGAAGTGTTAGAGCCTCACGGTATTGATGATCCCGTGATAGCTTGGGGGCTTGGACTTGAGAGACTGGTCATGCTCAGATTGGGTATAGAAGATATCAGAGAATGCTATGAGAACGACCTGACGAAGTTGAAGGAATA
>CAYSTL010000182.1:0-2849 GCA_964433785.1 uncultured Thermoplasmata archaeon | reverse complement strand
GTGGAAGGATTCAAAACAAGTCGATGAATAAGAAAAAGCAGGAAATAAGAGTAATCCACAAACCAGATCAACATACAGGAAGAAGACTGGACGAGGAGACAGGCCAGTACTACTACAGGGCGAGGATGTACTCGGCTAGCCAGTCCAGGTTTACCACGCAGGATCCGGCCGGGATGACCGAAGGTCCGAACATGTACGCGTACGTTGGTAACAATCCTGTGAATAAGAGGGATCCGACAGGTCTGAATCCAGGTGATGCCATAATCGATGGTGGTAGTGGTACCGCAGGTTGTCCAGATGGTCCATATGATACCCTTCAACAATGTATTAATGACCAACAATCTCAAGAAGGATGTTATTATACCTGCTTTGATAACTACTATCCATGACATGGTGATGGTGGTGGATCTGGTGGTGGTATTAGTCTTCCACCATGGGCTGAATGTGTATTAGGAAATCTAGGGGTAAATGCGATTCAAAACCCCTCATGTTGGGTTGCATGTGGACTAGCATTAAAAAGTTGTGGATATCTTTTACATCCTACAGCGATAGCACTCTGTGTTGGTGCAGGATGTGTTTGTGCTGCCCCTGATATAGCATGGGCTATTAGAGATTGTATTTAAACGGTGAAGAAAAATGAATGAAAAAAATGATACAAAATCAAATATAAACAAAATACAGATGTATCTTTTTGTTATAGCAGGTATTTTATTGCTAATCTATACTTCAATAAATTATGGGTATCTTGATTCATTATTAGGAACAATAGCAGCTTCTATTTTTATTTCAACTTTAGCTACTAGTAAATTGAGTGAGAGGATTAATAAAAAGATTGATGTGAATTATAGTTTAATAGGATTATTAATTGGAGGGTTAATAGCAGGTTTGGTCATGTTACCTGTTGATATTTTTATATACCTCAGAGACGAACAGATAACAATAAGTATATTGCTCGTTTTTATTTTAGTGAGTATTATTACTGGATCGATTATAGGATTCCTTATCAATCATACAACATTAAATAGAAGTTGATTAAAATGTACGAGATCATTCCAAAAGCGTTGAAAAAGGATCTGATTGGACTGTGGATAATAGCTTTAGTATTGATTATTATCTCACAGGTAATTCCTTTTATTGATGTCAACTATAGCACGATAATTAGCTTATCTCTACTCACTATAGGAGTTTCAATATTTTTTACTAGTATTTCAGTAGTACATTTATTCCCGAAATATAAAGGATCTTATAATTTTATGATGGGTACGATTGTTGGGTTCACATTGAGTTTAGGACTCGCTGAAATACTCCTGTATCAATATTCAGGCGAGTTATGGGCTTATGTAATCATTATTGGTTGGATATCAGGAGGATATTTAGGGATTAAAGATCAAGTTGGTAAAGAAGACGATATCTTAAATTCTCCTTTTGCAGCAGGATTGGCTATAGGAGGGATATTCTTTGCTACACTTGTAGGGCTGTTGATTTTATCATTTATAGTAGCTTTTATTTTTTCCATTTTCTCTATATCTATTGAAAATTTATACATTGTAGTTATATCCTATATCATTATTCACGCCACTCTTGTCAATTATTTAGGTAAAAAAGTATTTTCAGATGGTATGAATAAAATAGATTACAAGCCCAATATCAAGGGTATTTTTGGTTCATTCGTAGGATTAATAATCGGTTTGATTATCTCGTCTATAGTTGGATATGTCCATATTTTATTAGTTGATTTATCTGTGAACACGTTTTTTATTGGGATATATGTAGGATTGTTAGCAGGGATAATAGTGGGCTTTTTTATAGCATATAAAATAGAGAAAGATAAGTTAGCTTCTTGATAACTAGGATGAAGTGTTAATATATAAAAGAAGGTGAGGTCGTGATAGAAAATGAAAAATGAAACAAAAAAAATATGATGAGAGGGATCGTATTAATATTAGCTTCATTTTTTTTAGGGAGTATAATAGCTGATTACATTGGGAAATATTTGTTTTTAATGTGGTTGATTCCGTTAATTACAATTATAATTTATTTAGCATATATATTAAAATTGAAAAGTAATAAAAATTTATATTCACTTACTGAGAGTGATAAAAATAAAATAAATCGCTGGAGGATAGTATCTATTATAATAGGTTTTTTAATTGTTGTTTTAGGTTCACAAATTCTAGGTGATAAAAAAATAACACTTTTAGTCATTGGGTCTGTTTTTGTTATATTTGTTATTAATGTCATTTTATATTTAAGATACCGTGTTAAAGTTGGTGATTGATATATGGTTGTTCAAGAAATGAAAAATCAACAAGACATTAGGGAAACTAAGTTGAATTTATTAAATTCTTCTGTGATTGTTAATTTAATAATTTTGATTGGTATATATATATAATAGACCAACCTTTTGGATTTTTTGATAAAATAAGTATTTTTTCTATAACAATTACAGCAATATTTGTAATAATGGGTTTTTATTTATTAAGTTGGAGAAAAAATATTATTGAAGAAAAAGGTATAGAAAGAAAATCTATTTTTAAATTTGTCACATCGATTTTTATACCTTATGAAGATGTCAACAAGATAAAATATACAGGATGTGCGATTATTGTAGATTTTGATGGATTATCGAATAAAATAAAACTAGATTTGCTTAATTCATATTGGGTTGAATTTATTACAATGAGTTTATCAACAAAAGAAGTAAAAGATATACTAAAAGCAATAAAGAAGAAAAAAACAAAAAAATTGATAACAATACATGGTTGAATTAATAATATCATAATTATAGGGGATAGAATTAGAAATCAAATATAAATATGACAAGAAAGATAATTTGGTAGAAAAAACAT
>CAYSTL010000181.1:0-2861 GCA_964433785.1 uncultured Thermoplasmata archaeon | reverse complement strand
TGCTAGACTTACTGGAAAAGATGACTGAAGGTGAAGCTGAAGAAGGGGATATAGAGAAACTAGAAGAGTTAGCCGAGACCGTCCAAAAAACTTCATTCTGTGGATTGGGCCAGGCAGCACCGAATCCTGTTTTGAGCACATTACGTTTCTTCAGAGAGGAATACGAAGCTCATGTTTACGATAAAGAATGTCCCGCAGGACAGTGTAAAGCTCTGAAGAGTGCTTATGTGATCGATAAGGAGACATGTGTAGGATGCGGTAAATGTGCTGAGGTCTGTCCAGTAGATGCTATATCGGAAAACGAAGAAGGAAAATATGAGATCGATGAAGATAAATGTATCTCATGTGGAGAATGTGAGAAAGTTTGTCCTGTCGACGCTATTTCAGGAGGGTCACAATGAGCACTGTAGAGATAAATGTTAACGGAAAGGATATCAAGGCTGAAAAGGGGGAGACCATATTATCAGCCTGTGAAAGGAACGATATCGATATACCAACTTTGTGTCATCATGAAGCTCTCGACAATATAATGGCATGTAGATTATGTTTGGTCGAGATAGATGGCGAACGGTTGAGTCCTTCATGTGGTACTAAAGTCGAAGAGGGTATGGAGATAAAAACACACACTGATGAGATCAAAAAACACCGAAAGATGATACTAGAACTGATATATGAAAGTGAGAACCATTTCTGCATGTTCTGTGAAAGCGACGGTGACTGTGAACTTCAAGACTTGATGTGGGAACATGAAATAGACAGGTTCGATTTCCCGCGATCATATCCTGATCAACCGATCGATTCATCACACGATTTCATAGTTATAGATAATAACAGATGTATCAGATGTGGAAGATGTGTACGTGCCTGTTCTGAAGTCGTTGGAAACGATACACTAAGTTTCGGCGGTAGAGGTCTTGACAACGAGATAGTCGCAGATACTAACGTTCCACTGGATGAATCTACATGTATCTCATGTGGTATGTGCCTTCAAGTGTGTCCAACTGGTGCGATATTCAATAAGCAGAGCATGTTCAAAGGTACACTGAACGAATGTGATTCTGACGCAACTACCTGTATGAGATGCAGTATGGGCTGCGGTACTGATATCTATACCCGTTCCAACAACGTGATAGAGATCATGGGCAGCGATACGGAAGAAGAATCTGGAGGACAACTGTGTGAAAAAGGTAGGTTCAAACCTATATTGGATAGAAGAGACAGGATAACAGATATCACCATTAAAGAAGACGGGGCTAAGAAGAAATTGGCACTAGAAGAGGGTATAGAGAAGGTCAAAGAAAAGCTAGAGGAAGCAGATGTTATCAATGGATTGACCACGGGCAAACTACCATCAGAAACGCTGGAAGCCTTCAAAGAATGCATGAAATCATATGATGCATATTTCGAAGTCCATGGTGCTAAGCGATACCGTATCGAAAAAGAAGTGATGAGAAGATTGAATATGATCAGTGGTCATCTCATCGATGACATCACTGAAGTCATGAATGCTGACCACATATTAGTCTATGATACATCGATAGTGGATACGCATCCAGTATTAGCTTCATACATAAGAAGAGCCTCAAAGAATGGAACGAGACTGATGACGGTTGATTCTGGTGAGGACAACTTTTGGAGATACTCTGATATATCGATCAACGTAAACTCTCCTAAAACTCAACTCACTAGACTGGTGAACGAAGTGATAAAAGAAGGTGTAGAATCTATAAACGATCTTTCTAGAGTTTCATCTATCCTGGGCGGTGTAAAAGTTCACCCAGAGGACATAATGAAGATAGTCAATCATCTGGAAGAGGACACTTATGATATAATCATCATAGGTTCTAAGACACCTGATAGATGGTCTATACGCAATATATTCGAACTAGCCAAACTGGAAGGTAGCTATATTATAAGCCTTAATCCGATCGCAAACCAACATTTCAAAAACATGCATACTGAAGATCTGCACGATGAATCTGATGTAACCTATATGTTTGTCGGAGAGGATGATGAGAATATCGATGAGATGGTCGAAAAGGCAGAGAACACAGATTATCTTATAGTCCAAGCAGCAAGGAAGTCCGAATTGACCGAAATGGCCGATATCGTGGTTCCATCCGCCACCTACTTTGAAACAGAAGGTACATTCGAGAATATCAACGGAGAAGAGAAAACAGTAAATAAAGTATTCAAACCAAAAATGGAGGCCGAATCTGATCTTGAATTATTGAGAAGCATAGATTCTAAGAGAGGTGGTAAGTATGAGTGATGAGAAACCCACTGTTGCAACGGCGTGTCTCTGTGGCTGTTCTGGATGTCACATGTCCTTCCTGGATGTAGATGAATATATCAAAGAACTAGGTAAAAAAGTAGAATTCAAAGCCAGTCATGTCATAATGGATAATAAAGAAATCGAAGAAGTCGATATAGGTATCCTAGAAGGTACTGTTACAAATGAAGAAAATATAGAAGTAGCTGAAGAGATGAGAGAAAAATGTGATATCCTTGTGGCATGGGGGGATTGTGCCTGCTTTGGTGGTATAATGACCATGCGTAATTTTGAAGACGTGGATAACATCCTCGAGGAGTGCTATAAAGAAAAAGGTGACGAGGAAAGTCAGATACCTTCCGATGATGCGATACCCACACTGACGGAAAAGGCTGCTCCAGTAGATGATTACGTTAAGGTAGATGCATATCTACCCGGATGTCCACCTTCACCAGAGATAATCAAGTATGGTTTCGAAGAGCTGTTAGAAGGAAGGATCCCTAAACTGGATAAAGATAAATTGAGGTATTAAGAGGTGAGAAAAAATGGTAGAAGTTAAAGAGATAAATCCTGTAACAAGGGTGGAAGG
>CAYSTL010000180.1:0-2881 GCA_964433785.1 uncultured Thermoplasmata archaeon | reverse complement strand
TGGGTAATTCAAGAGCCTTTGAATATTCAGATGAACCTATCGTAAGGATGACTAATACATTCATCGAAGCTGGTGATTACAGTCCTGAAGAGTTGATAGAAGGGATCGATGAAGGTTATTACTTAGAAGGTGCAGGTTCAGGGCAGGCTGATGCGAATGCTGAATTCATGTTCGGTGTGCAGAAAGCATACAGGATAGAAAACGGTGAGAAAACTGAACTGTTGAGAGGAGTTACGATCTCTGGCTCAGGTTTTGAAGTCTTGAAAAGTGTAGATGCAGTTGCTGATGATTTCAGACTCGATATGGGTTCAGGATATTGCGGCAAGATGCAGCGTGCTAAAGTAGATGGTGGAGGACCACACATCAGATGTGAAGCCATGATAGGTGGAAAACAGGAGGGGAAATAGATGTCTGAGATGTTATCTTTAGGAGATACACTTGTTAAAAGAGCTAAAGAACAAGGTGCGGAAGAAGCAGAGATATACATGGTAAGTGAAAAAAAGAATACAGTCAATATAGAGAAGAACGAGATCCAGATAGGTAAATCACAGGATAAGAACGAAGTCGGTATAAGGATTCTGGTCGGAGATAAAATAGGATTTGCTTCAGTAAACAGCTTCGATAAGGATAAAATATTGCCAAAGATCGATGAAGCAGTTAGTCTAGCTAAAACTTCTATCGAGGATAAGTACAACGTAATACCAGGACCGAAAAAGATAGAGAAAAGAAAAAATATCTATGATCCAGAAATCAAGAATTTTGATATAAAGGACAGTTTAGAATATGCTGAAAGGATGTTAAAATCCGCTAAAGAGTACGATGAACGTTTTCAGTTCAATACAGGAATATTTACTGCAACTGATAAACATAAGGCGATCGTTAATTCAAAAGGTATTGAATCCAAAGAAAAGAGCAGCAATTTTTCATACGTAGCTATGGGTATGGCCGTTGATGGTCAGGATGTATCAAGCTTTGACATGAAAAACGAAGGAGTACATCATGTTAAAAATATTGATGTGGAATCCTTAGGTAAAGAAGTTGCTGAAAGTACAGTAAACTCATTAGGTGCTGAGAAAGGAGAAAAATTTGTTGGTCCAGTACTGTTCTCACCATACGGATTTATGAACATATGCATGAGCCTAGTCCAGTCTTTGAAAGCAAATAAGATCCAAAAGGGAATGAGTAAATTAGAAGGAAGGTTAGGTGAAAATATTGCTCATCCTAGCTTTACAGTAAAAGATGATTCAACGATAGAAAGAGGTCTTGGATGTAGAGCATTCGATAGAGAAGGTCTACCTACACCAAATGTCGACCTGATAAAAGATGGTAAATTGATGAATTTTTACCATAACTCATACACCGCTGAAAAAGATGGCATAAAATCAACAGGTCATGCTGCAGGAGATGCAGGTACGATACCAAAAATAAATCCATCAAATTTCGTTGTTGAAACCGGAAGAAAAACTAAAGAAAGTTTGATAGAAGAGATAGACAAAGGGATAATCGTTAATAGATACTCAGGAAATATCGATCCTGTAAGTGGTGATTTTTCCGGTGTTGCTAAAGGTGGGCACATGATAAAGGAAGGAGAAAAGAAGTATCCGATCAAAGAAACCATGGTCTCAGGAAATGTCTTTGAATTATTAAATAATATATCTGGCATCTCTAAGTGTACAGAATCCATACCAGGTATGATGATGAGCGGAGATATGCACTTCTTCGTACCGTTCATAAGATTTGACGAGGTTTCAATCACCTCTGATTAAATCTTTATATCGACAATACAATGATGAACCATGAAGATCACAGAGATATTCTACTCGATACAGGGCGAAGGTAAACAGATGGGTTTACCCACTATATTCGTCAGATCAGGTGGATGTAATCTCCAGTGTGACTGGTGTGATACGAAGTATGCCTGGGAAGGCGGTAAGGAGATGACGATAGAAGAGATCACCGAAGCTGTAAATGATTTCTCTGCTAGTAGAGTCTGCTTGACTGGTGGGGAACCTCTGATGCAGGATGAAATATATGGATTGATCGAGGCTTTGATAGATGAATATGAGTTGAGTGTTGAAACCAACGGTTCTCTAGACATCTCTAAATTAACAGAGATGGATCTGATGATCTCGATGGACTACAAAACTCCTTCTTCTCTTATGGCTGGAAAGATGAAAGAAGATAATCTTGGATTACTTAGAGAGAAAGATCAACTGAAATTTGTTATCGATGATAAGAGAGATTATAATTATGCTAAAGAAGTTATCAGTAAACATCAGATAAAAGCTGAGATAATACTCCAGCCAATGGGTGGAAAAAATATGAAAGAATTGGTCGAACGGGTCCTTGAAGATGATCTCGATGTCAGAGTTCTACCTCAATTACACAAAATAATATGGGGAGATAAAAAAGGAGTGTAATATCCCAATAAATGTACAAAAACTATAAGAAACACCTTTCTCACTTTTCACATTGTTATTAAAATCAATCTCAAAAAGGTGGATAATTTGCAGTATAGAAAATTTGGAGAAATAGATTTTGAACCCTCAGCATTAGGATTCGGAGCCATGCGGTTACCGTATGAAGGGGAAGAACGTGGGGATATCAATGAAGACGAAGCGATAGAGATGATAAGGTACGCAATCGATCATGGTGTGAATTACGTGGATACAGCTTGGCCCTATCATGATGAGCAGAGTGAAAAATTGGTTGCTAAGGCTTTAAAAGATGGGTACAGAGAAAAAGTGAAAGTTGCTACTAAATTGCCTTCATGGGATGTAGAAGATTCTGATGATCTTGATAAATTTTTGAACAAACAGTTGGAAAAGTTAGAAGTCGATAAGATCGATTTCTATCTACTCCATGCATTGAGCAGGAAATA
>CAYSTL010000179.1:0-2882 GCA_964433785.1 uncultured Thermoplasmata archaeon | reverse complement strand
TTTTACGAATGTATTAAGAGTGTTTCAGCTAATTAGGGTTTTGGTAGCTTTTTATTTCCTAAACTGGCGATTTAGAGTCTATCTTTAAAAACAAGACAAACAATATATTTATTAAATTCATATCTATCTTCGTTGGCTACAAACTGAAATTTTCTAAATATCGAGGTGGCTAGGAGTTGACCATGACGATCATTGAACGATATGAGGAGCAGTATATCTTAGATATAAAAGATATATTTAGAGAGTATAGGGAAGACCTTGGTTTAGATCTAGATTTCCAAGATTTTGAGGAAGAGCTGGACGATTTACCTGGAGAATATTCACCGCCGGAAGGTGCTATATTACTAGCTGAAGAGGAAAGTAAAACAGTAGGTTGTGTGGCTCTTAGGAAGATCGACGATAAAACTTGTGAGATGAAACGGTTGTATGTAAAACCGGAGTACAGAGGTCATGGATTAGGTAGAAAACTTACATTATCGATAATAGATAAAGCTAGAGAAAAAGGTTACGAGAAGATGAAATTGGATACTTTAACTACATTGAAAGAAGCAAATGATCTGTATCGCTCTTTGGGATTCGAAGAATGTGAACCATACAGGTACAATCCTTTGGAAGATGCACTGTATATGGAATTGGATTTGTAAAGAATATTTAAAACTTAACCCCCCAAAATCTTTTTATTTCTCTTATATTTCCGATAATTGGTGTTATGATGAAATTAGTAGAGTGCGTTCCAAACTTTTCAGAGGGTCGAGATCAGAGTATTATAGATGAGATAACTGGTGAGATTAAGAGTGTTGAAGATACAGAGCTTAAAGATATAGACATGGGTTCTGATACTAACAGGACCGTTGTCACTTTTGTTGGATCTCCAGAGGGTGTAAAAGAGGCTGCTTTCAAAGCAATAAAAAAAGCCTCAGAATTGATCGATATGAGCCAGCATGAAGGTAGTCATCCAAGGATGGGTGCTACAGATGTTTGTCCATTCGTCCCTGTAAGGGGAGTGACGATGGATGACTGCGTTGAGATAGCCAATGAAGTGGGAGAAAGAGTGGGAGAAAAATTGGACATCCCAGTTTATCTTTACGAAAACGCTGCAACAGAAGAGAAAAGAGAGAATTTAGCAACTATCAGAAGCGGTCAGTACGAAGCCTTAGATGAAAAATTAGTAGACCCTGAGTGGACGCCTGATTTTGGTCCTGCTGAATGGAACGAAAGAACAAAGAAAACAGGCGCAACCGTCATCGGTGCCCGTGAGTTCTTGATAGCTTACAACATCAATCTTAATACTAAAAATAAGAAGGTGGCCTGGGACATAGCTCTTGAGATGAGAAGAAGAGGTCGTGCAAAGAGGAAGAACAGCCCAGACCAGCATTATTGGAAGGGTAAGATCGTAAGATATGGTGAAGATCATTATCCATGTGGTGAGTGTGATTTTGTTGGAGAGACGTTCGATGAAGTACATGAACATACAGAAAAAGAGCATGGATATTGCTTGGAAGAATTCTTAGAAAAAGAATATGGTTACGATATCACTGATTTAGAAGGTAAAGCGGTTAAACAAAGAGGTAAATTTGATCACTGCAAAGCTATTGGTTGGTACGTTGATGAATACAATCGCGCACAGATCTCTATCAACTTAACCAATTACAAGAAAACTAATCTACACGATGTTTACGAATTCGCTAGAGACAGAGCGAGAAAGATGGGGGCTAGAGTTACTGGTAGCGAAATAGTTGGCCTGGCACCATATGATGCACTTCTCAGAACAGGTAAATATTATCTAGAAAAGATGAATCAATCGACTGGAATACCTGAACAGGACATCATAGAAACAGCGATCCAATCTTTAGGCCTAAGAGATGTTTCTGAATTCGATCCTAACGAAAAATTGATCGGTGGCCCTGTCACACCTGATGATGCTTTAGTAGAAATGAAAATCAACGATTTCACTGATGAAGTTTCAAGAGATTCATCAACACCAGGTGGAGGCAGCATAGCTGCATTATCTGGTTCTATAGGTGCAGCACTTTCTTCTATGGTCTGCAACCTGAGTACAGGAGGAAGAGGTACAGCTGATATAGATGAGATACTCATGCCAGTAGCAGATGAAGCACAGGAACTGAAAGATAAACTGATGGATGCAGTAGATGAAGATACGAACGCCTTCGATAAGTACATGGAAGCTAAAAAGATGCCAAAGTCCACAGAAGAAGAGAGAGAAGCAAGAAAGAAGGCAATGCAGGAAGGATTGAAACACGCTGTGGAAGTACCTATGGATACTGCAAAAACATCTGCTAAAGTCATAGATCTGGCGGAGAAGGCTGCAGAACACGGTAAGAAAGATGCTGTCAGTGATGCATTGGTGAGTGCTCAGATGGCGTATTCAGGTATAGTTGGTGGTATAGCTAACGTGAAGATCAATCTAGGGGATATCAAAGATGAAGAGTTCAAAGAAGAGATGCTCGAAGAGTGTGATAGACTGGAAAAAGAATACAAAGAGAAACTAGACCGTGTGATTGAAATAGCAGAGAACAGGTTAAAGATAAATGGATGAGTGAAGTAGTCGATAAGATATTGACTGAAGGTTTAGAGTCAGTCCAGGAAAGTGAATATCGAAAGCTCGTTAGAGATGCAACATCTATCTTAGAAGATGAAAATCTAGTGAAAAAAGAGTGGGATGATTTTATAGTAGTCGGAGATTGTCATGGCGATCTTGGTACTGCCAGGACTAGTGCAGAATTTGCCATTGAAAGAGGATTACCACTCATATATTTAGGTGATTACGTAGATCGAGGAGATAAACAGTTAGAAACCTTAGCTTATGTAATGGGTTTAAAATTGGATAGGCCAGACAAGACCATACTACTGAAAGGAAATCA
>CAYSTL010000178.1:0-2888 GCA_964433785.1 uncultured Thermoplasmata archaeon | reverse complement strand
TACAGGAAAGACTGCTCATCACAATCACCTTCCCTATTATGTAAGGTCATGAGGGAATGTTGTGGAAGTGTTGAACCACCTCTTTTGTAATCTATATTATCGTTCAACCATTCGTACAGAGCCTTAGCTTTATCATATAAATTATCTTCATCAGAGACTATTTTTTCAGCAAGCTGTTGGATCTCTTCACTGCTGGGCTGGATCATCCAATCATCCTGTCCATCGTTATCCCTATCCTGATCGAGCTGCCACTGATCATGGTTGTATCTATCTTTATAAAATTGTGAGATATCGGATATTTTACCTGAATTATCAGATGAATATCCCCAATCAACAGTGGTGGTTTTCACATCATAATATACCGTGATCTTTTTACTATCATAAGGTTCTAGAGTATCACTCCAAAGCATCCATTCCTGTCCAAATTTATCTATCTTCTCTGGATTCCCTCCCCATTCCATATTTTCGATAGTCTGGATATCATTACCAGATATGTCAACTGGTACAGGTAAATCTATATTGTAATCTATCTCACCGGTGGTTTCTAAATCTATGGTCCTTTTTATGGTAAAATCAGCCTTTTCAGGATATATGTTCCCTCCACCCATCAAAGTTTGTAGATTGCTTATAAGAGGTGTAAAAAATACAGCAATTATCAATCCAGCTGCCACTAAAAGAACAAAAACACCTTTGAAAATATTTCTTTTACCTTTTGTTTTTTTCTTAGTAACTTTTGGCTGTTTTTTTACTTTTTTTATGTTATCACTCTTACTGGGAGATTTTTTTGCAGTTCTGTTTTCCTTTTCTTCACTCCAATTATCCCAGTAATCGTCTTTACTGTTGCCCATAATATCGAATCTGTCTTATGATAAATAGGTATTTTGCTCAATTAACTTTCCTTTTAGCCTTCTTCATCTCATCAGGTATGGTATCTGGAATTATCTCGTTATAAACATAGAACAAAATTATCGTTGCAAAAATTCCGCCTACTATCAGAAGAGCAAAAACACTAGCTTGGCCAAATCTTGCACCCCAGACAAAAGTCATTATAAAACCGTGACCACCACTGATCAAAAATGATCGTAGTAAGTATCTCCAGAAATCTCCTTTATAGCATCCAAATCCAATCATAGCACCAGTGGAAAAATGGATCAACGTGTAGTTGTACGAAAGCAGTAGAACAAAAACACCGGTCCTTATTGCAACACTTGACAAGTTCGCATAAAACACATAGATGAACATCATCATGGCAGCTATCCCAGTACCTAGAGCCATGCCGTAAAAAGTTGTATCATGATTCAATCTAAATGGTTTTTGTAACATTATGAATAATTTTACAACTTCTATCAGGGCTACGATCAACAGTGTCCAGAAAAAATTTTGTAGAGGGAAACTCATCGAAAAGATCCCGATAGCTAGACCAATCCCTAGGCCCAAAGTGACCATAAAGAAGGCTTTATTATCTTTAAAATAACCCTCATACTCTCCTAACAGAAAATAAAGTAAGAAAGCTGCTGGAGCGAAACCTATGAGTCCCAAAATTGTGATCGCGTTCATATGATTACAGGTACATCTCTTTCAAAGTAGTATATTCAGCGCCACTCTTCTTCAATATACTCTTTTTTAGACTCAATTTGTTTACCCTCATAGATTTAAAATATATTTCATCATAGTTCTCGATAGTGTTCCTTAATTGTTCCTTATTCTTCCCACCTTTTACTCTAGCTACAGTGATATGAGGTGAAAATTCACGGTCCTCTCTCTCGAATCCAAGAGGTACCAACTCCTCTTCGACTCTGTGTGCTATATATTTGAGTGTATCTGATTCATCCTCGGTACCCATCCAGACAACCTTCATGTAACCTAAATGGGGGAATGCACCTGTCCCTTTGATATCTATCTCAAATGGATCGAATTCTTTCAAAGTAAAGTTGACTTTATCTACAATATCGTCGATATTATCTTCCTCAGTATCACCTAAGAACTTGATAGTCATATGAATCTGACCCGGATCGACCATATTCAACGGGGCTCCTGTCTTCTCAAGATCATCCATAAATCGTTTTATGTTATCATT
Source organism: uncultured Thermoplasmata archaeon (assembly GCA_964433785.1). Lineage (GTDB taxonomy): Archaea > Thermoplasmatota > Thermoplasmata > Halarchaeoplasmatales > Halarchaeoplasmataceae > CAYSTL01. The sequence continues at coordinate 811 of CAYSTL010000178.1, read as the reverse complement.
TGGTTCAACATCCAGTGATATGAATCCTCTAAATGTCATATTTTCACATCCAATAAGCCTTTCTTAATTTTTTCGGGATGAACATTAATCATCCTAGGCTTATTACATTACACTATGGGTAATAGTTATAAATAAGACTTGTTTATTGCTCAAAATAGCTTTTTGCCGAGGTAGCTAAGTCTGGACTAAGGCGCCGGCCTTGAGAGCCGCTAAACGTGGGAAAGTGGGAGACCGCCTTCCTACATATCGGGTATAACCCGGTGATCAGGCAAGCCGGTGGCGCCTTCGCGCCACAGGAGTTCGAATCTCCTCCTCGGCGTTCACTTCGTTCACGCCTTCGTCGTCGATTCGAAAACTGTGAGGAACAAGTTCCTCACGCTCGCTAAGCATAGCTTAGCTCGTCTCCTCCTCGGCGCTTTTCATATTTATTGAGCGACAGCGAAATAAATTGTAAAGTAAGTAGAATCTGTGATTCTACGCAATCATTATTATTTTTGAGCGTAGCGAGAAAATATAATGGGAGTAGGAATCTATGATTCCTACGTTTCTTCTAACATTTCCGAACAATAGTGAGGTAATTTAGAAACAAGGAAAATCTTTGATTCTTCAGCGCCATGATTATTTTTGAACATAGCGAGAAAATATGGTAGTAGCCATCTGTGATTCTTTGAAAATTTAATAATTTTTGAGGAAAGCAAAACTGAACCCGTAATCATAAACTACTGTGGTTACCAAAAAAATTTTAAGCAAATAATCGATATATAAACAGGGTGTTAAAAATGAAGTTCTTCAAATTAGGTAAGGGGAGCAA
>CAYSTL010000177.1:0-2919 GCA_964433785.1 uncultured Thermoplasmata archaeon | reverse complement strand
CTCGTCATTAGAGGAATTTCTAATTCCTCATAATTTAGGTAGTGGAGTACGTCAAATCTGTGTTATAGTAAAAATAATATGTTTAGTCCATTATTTAGTAAAAGAAGATGTTTCTAAAAAATACGGATGAACTGCAGAAAAGAATTGAGGCAGATAAAAAAATCCTGATGATTTTTAAAGCCTTAATTGTATTAACGATCATACTTTCTCTTATAAATGCAGTTTTATCAAATAGCTCAATGATTCTAGATTTTATTAACAATGTTTTCAACGGTATCAGTCTTATCTTTTTGTTAACTGGATTCGCTTCTGCTTATTATTACTGGAAAAGAGGGATAACAAAATTTAGAAAGCTCGTTATTTACATTATATTATTGGCTGTAGTACTCTCAGTTGGCATATTTATATACTTACGATTTGTTCACATTGGCATTCCTACAAATACATTATCTATGATGATAGACATGGAAATCTTAGTTTTAATAACATTACATATCAGTCTTTCCTTTGGACTTATCATAGCTAGTTTTTTCATAATTATTATGGGATTCGGGGCAATAGGCGTGATGTCAGCCTTTATGAGAATTAATTCCCATGAAATATTTGAAGATATCAAAGACGTCAGTAGATACACTGAAGAATATATGAAAGGAGAAAATTACAACAGATATCTACATCATAAAATACTAGGGTGGTTCTTCAGCATACCTTATGTTCTAGATACTTCGAGATTTAAAGTTGAATATCCAAAGTTTAAAAAGAGTTTTTCCAAGGAAAAGTATAAAACAGCGATACTTTGGGAATTATTTTTTGGGATAATCATATCAATAAACATCAGTTTGAATCCTTTCCTACTTGAATATCTATCTCTTAGTCAGTTGTTTGCATTTACATCAGCGATTGCTATATTCATACCTATTGTAATTCTCCCTTGGTTTGTTTATGATGAATTGAATGCAGTTATAAAGGGGCCTTACAAAGACTTTAGTCTTTACGAAGGACTAAAAAATAGGATTTTTGAAATCCTTGTTACTGTAGGTACTTTGTACACTTTTATCAGATTAGCTATTAAAGATATAAACCTTTATTCTCTTTTTGGTAATCTTGTGTCTTATCTTACCGGTATTTTACTGTTGATCCTTTTGTTTACTTATGTATATTTCAATTATTTTGAGAAAGACTTGGTCTTAGACATCTACAAAAGATATAAAAAAAATAAGAAGTAATTTCAGGCTGGGATATCTTTTCTGTTGAATATATAGAGTGCAGCAACCAATATTATAACTGTTACCATTATTAAACCGATAAAGTCAGCATAGCTGAATACCTTATCAAATATAACTTCATTGTAATCCCAATAACCTAATATGCTGTAGTTCTTTACAGAGCTGTATTTTGAGGAAATATTGGCTACTATCTGTACTGCATACGAATAGAAAGCAAATAGCAAAGTCATACCTGTGGCTGTTCTTGAATTTACAAAAAATACAGATGACAATATCGCAACTGCTTCTACAACCAATAGAACCGGCCACGAACCCATAAGCGCTAACATCATGTATGTTGAATTTACATCTGATGCTATCTCAATCGCGTTTATCGATGCGAGCATCACCCCACCTGCGATCAATACCATCACCAGTGAGTAAACTGATAGAGCAGCGAACTTTTCTAAAAGATATCTATTTCTGGAAATAGGTGTTGAGAATATTATATCCATCCTTCTTTCCTCAAAATCTCTAGATATACTGCTCACAGATACGTATCCGATATAAAGACCTGCCAGTAGAAACCACCAGCTGAAAAATTCCAGAGAAATGAATCCTTTTATATCTGTCATGGAAATATCTCTACCACCAGTAAAACTCCGATAGAATGAACTCTCCATCATCTCATCGAAAGGACTTTCACCTTCCGCTGTGGTCGCCATTCCAACTAATTTGACTTCATCAGTTCCATTTATATTAGCTATCACAGCAAAATACTGTGTCTCGTTTGAGTTCATAGGCACTGTAGTATGATTATCAATTCCACTGTAGAGGAATCTAGGTGTGACCATGAAACTTACATTATCTTCTATAACCTGATAGGAATCTACATTGGGTAATTCTTTCCATGAAAGATCAATGATATCTCCCTCGATACTCAAGTTGACATTACTTTCTCCCTCTAATTCTTCCTGGGATTCCATAAATGCAGGGTAGAACTGAGGAAATCCTCCCGCACAGAGAAGGATAATTATCATAAATAGAGAAAAACCCTTCCAGCTTTTTCTGAATTCCATCAAGAAGGTACTTCCTATCATCTTTCATCACCTCCCTTATAATACCTTAAAAATAACTGTTCTAAACTGAATGTCTCTAGATTCATAGTTATAATTTTGTGAGAGGATATTTTCTTGATCGTTTCATCCAGATTATCAGTTATTACCATGGAGATCTTCTTGCCATCGGCTTGTATCTGATTCACTCCCTTAATCTTAAATTGTTGAGGATCTACTTTTTCTCCGAATTCTACAGTTAATTTTTTTCCCATCTTACTCTGTAAAGAATTGATATCTTCTACAACCTGTAACTTTCCTTCCTTGATTATAGCTACGCGGTCACAGACCTCTTCAACTTCAGCTAAGATATGTGAGGACATGAATATTGTTTTACCTTTACTCTTTTCTTCTCTAAGAAACTCGTAAAACTTCTGCTGCATCAATGGATCTAAACCCGATGTTGGTTCGTCCAATATGATCAGGTCCTGGTCAGCCATGAAAGCTTGTACGATACCTACTTTCTGCCTGTTCCCTTTAGAAAGGTTCTTGATCTTTTTATCGAATTCTAGATCTAATATCTCTCCAATTTCATTCATCTTTTTTTCAGACTTTACACCGCTTAAAGATAATAGATACTTCAGGAATGTCTTTACTTT
>CAYSTL010000176.1:0-2943 GCA_964433785.1 uncultured Thermoplasmata archaeon | reverse complement strand
TATAAAAAATGCACCAATAACCTTCAACCACCTCCATAGATAGGTAGGAATATTATCTCATCTCCACCATTTACCTTTCTATTCAATCCTTCATAATCTATCTGTCCGTTCACAACTATAGTTATATTCTTCACTAATTCACCTTCATCAAATAAAGAAAGGAGTTTTTCACCGTATTCCTCGTTAAGAGAAATCACTTCTTCAATAGTCATCTCATCATCACTAAGATCTACTGTGAACTCTAGTGCACCCGGTTCTTCACGTCCAATTTTGGAGGCAAATGGTTGGTATATTTTTATCTTGACTTTTTCTTGTGAGATCATTTGATATCTAACATCTCTAAAGTCTCATCTTTTGGATGTCCCTTCTCGTCCCAACCCATATTTTCATAATGTGCTGAGATCATATCATCCAGTTCACCACGTATACTTATACCTTCATTAGGTCCATCAGGGTTAGGTTCTAGAAGTCTTTCAGAAGCCTGATCGTCTTCTCTCGTCCATCCTTGACTTATATTGAACAATTTCAAAGCAGTCATCGCTCTTTGTCCCTGCTTTAAAGCGTCCTCATCAGAATAGTTGAAACCGGTCAGAGCGTTCAATGCTTCTACCATCATAGGTACATCAACACTTGTAAAGAAACATATACCGAGACTGTCAACGAAATAGTATTTTTTAGCCATTTCATCTTGAGTATTCACAAGTTCCATCGAATCTTTGTACTTTTCGATAGGCTCCTCAAAACCAATATCTGGTTGAGGTATGAGTTCTGAACTGCCAAAACCTTCTATCGATCCCATATTTGAAATTACTTGACCGTATAGATATCCCCATAAACCTCTTGGATCATGTATATGTGGTGCTATACCAGAATGTGTAAATACAGCCTTTTCAACAGCTTCCTCTCCAAATTCCTGCGAAGCTCTGTATACTCCCTGAGATAGTGTTTTTCCAAATCCTTCTTTATTAGCTATCTTGGTCAACAGTTCTTCAACAGCTTCTACGTTACCCCAGGTAAGTTCTAATCCATCTGTATCTTCCTTATCTATCAGATCGTCTTCAAAGCATTCGATAGCATTCGAGATCGTATATCCACATTCTTTTAAATCCATACCTAATTTATCGTTGTAATCATTCAAATAGATAGCTTCATTTCTTTCATCATTTCCAATGAGTGGACCAAAAGCAGCCATGCCTTCATATTCTGGTTCATCGGTCTCAAGTCCTTTGTGTGGTTCATCTTTCAAAACTATTTTATTACAATGATGTAACGGACAGGCATGACACGGTGTTCTTTTTGATTCAACTTTTTCTCTCAATACGTCCCCATTGAATTCAGCATGTTTTTCAAAGATGTTAGTCGTCATGTTCTTTACAGGTAACCAACCAGTTTCTGCAGCAGCAGAAAAGAAACCGTTAGTTCCCAACTGATCAACTGTAGCCCCCATCATAGTTTCTTTTACATTTTTTTGCCATTCCTTCACAATATCTTTGAATTTATCTTCATCATATATCGGTACTTTTTCATTCCCCGACACGACAATCGCCTTCAAATTTTTGGAACCCATGACTGCTCCTACACCGTTAGTAGATGCAAAGTGTCCGAAATCACTGGCTATATTTGCGAATAGAACTTCATTTTCTCCTGCTGGTCCTATACATGCAACACTGCCTTTCGATAAGTCAAATTTATCTAGTAGGTACTGTTGCGTCTCGTTGGTACCTTTTCCTTCTAATTCTGGATCCTTTTTTATACTGACATTTTCATCATCTATCACTAAATAACTAAGTTCTGCTGCCTTTCCTTCAACTATTATTCCATCATATCCCGCGAATTTCATCCTTGCTCCAAACCATCCGTTAGCTTGAGCACCTACTGCAAGATCCGTTAAAGGCCCTTTAGTGACTACAGAATACGTTCCTGACCCTGGAATACCAGTTCCACTGAATGGTCCTGAAAAGAAAATCAGTTTGTTTTCTGGATCTAATGCATCTATATTATCAGATATTTCTTCTTTTAAAATACTGCTACCGAGTCCTGCACCACCAACATATTTTTCTGCCATTTCTCTGTCTAGTTCTTCTTCCTTGATCTCTCCTTCTGTTAAATCTACTCTCAACAATTTACCTAAATATCCCCAAATCCTTTCTGACATTTTATACCACAAAAATCAATAAGGCATTAAAATTATTTAAGTTTTTTTTAGATTACAGTATATTATTTAAACCCAATGAAAATTACAGTCATGATTGGTTTTTTTGGAAAATCTCATATATAAAAATAAATTATTGCATTATATTTATTCTACTTAGAGTCTTGATATCATATATTTTCAGATCAAAATCATCTAAGTGGGTGCATTTTCTAAAAAAACTGTGTGAACTGCTAACGTACCTATCAATCACAATATATAAGGTATCATCTTTCGATTCCTACAGCATCGTTGGTTCTACATGGTTATATGCGAAGCTTGTAATTTAAACGCTATTAACTCTATCTAAATTATTATTTGGCTAATCATCTAGGACCGATAACGCCCATTGTTCCAACTCATCTGTGAAAAATAATATTTCTCCCAAGTTTGAAACACTTGACCTAAGTTCACGTTCATCGATTTTACCTTCTAAAAAAGCCAGCCTCAGTATCCCAAGCGTACCGATCACATCAACCGATCTCTCCTTCGCTAGCTTTCAGATCATCGGTACCGAACAGGCATTCTCTTTCTATCGCTATACCCAGACAGGAACTCTCTCCCTCTCCCAAATCCTTTTTGTATCGTTTTTCTATCTTTTTTTCTTCATCAGTACATCTCGTAACTTTGATATGATCTTCTTCGATCGCTGTTTTTATCCTCTTGATCCTGGTAGAATCATCCGCACTTTTCACATCTTCATCATATACGCTCTCAGGGATTGAAGCCTCACCGAAAAGCTCTGAAGGGAT
>CAYSTL010000175.1:0-2976 GCA_964433785.1 uncultured Thermoplasmata archaeon | reverse complement strand
AAACATAATTTATTTATTTAGAAGATATATAGGGATAGTAAAGAGTCGTGTGAACATGCTTGATGACATAGAGAAGATGAGGGAAATAGATAAAGATGGAATGCTTGACGTGTTGGAGAATTTTCCAGAGCAGATCGAAGAAGTAGTTGAGGAACTCGACTTGAATCTATTACCGTTCCAACCTGACGAGATAGTAGTGGCAGGTATGGGCGGTTCTGGGATCGTGGGAGATATACTGAAAAGTTTCTTAGCAAACAGGATCAAGATCCCTATATACGTGAATAAAGATTACAATCTACCTTCCTTTGTAGATGAGAACACATTATTGTTTGTGGTTTCATATTCAGGAAATACGGAAGAAACTTTGAACGCTGCTAGGGAAGGGATGAAAAGGAAAGCCAAAGTCGTCGGTATCAGTTCCGACGGTGAGTTGGAATCCTTATGTAAGGAGAGAGGAGTTGTCTTCATCCAGGCTCCAAAAGGATACCATCCAAGGGCTGCGATAGCGTTTCTTTTCATACCGGTATTAAAGATGTTATCAGAGATGCTGATCTACGACTCTGATGTGGCTATTTTAGACGCGATCTCGGAGCTTAAGGAACTCAGAGATAAGATAAAGCCAGATGTGGAAGAAGAAGAGAATATGGCAAAACAACTGGCCAAACGGATCAAAGGCAAGATACCTATCATCTATGGTCATTCGATCTACAATGCTGTGGCGAACAGGTGGCATACTCAGTTCAATGAGAATGCTGAGATATTATCATGGTTCGGAGCATTTCCTGAGATGAACCATAACGAAGTCGTCGGATGGAAGGGAGACGAGAACTCAGAACGATTCATCCCTATATTGTTGAGAAATAACAAAGAAGATGACAGGATTGATAAAAGAATCGAGGTTACGAAGGAAAAAGTGTTCAAACCTGTGACCGATGATATTATAGAAGTCTGGGCAAAAGCGGATACTCAGCTTGCTAGGATCCTGTATCTGATATATTTAGGAGATTACGTAAGCATATACCTGGCTCTATTGTATGGTAGAGATCCATCTCCAGTCAAAATAATAGATGAGTTGAAAGCAAGTCTTTAGGAGTAATCGCCGTCGCCGACGTGATGAAGGCTTTTGATCACTTTACCTTGATCAGATTCTAGCATCTCTTCAGCATCAGTCATGGCTCTTCCGACTGCTAACGGTTTTTTATGCTCTACATCTCTGATGTATACTAACTGACCTTCAACGATATCTTCATCAGCATCCACGATACCGGGAGCCATTATGTCAGCACCGTTATATACGAACTTCACAGCACCCATGTCCACTGTAACGTAGGATTTAGTAGGTTCTATCCTTAGAAATCCCTTTATCGTTGGGAACATCTCATCATCGAAGAAAGTGGCAACTGGTTCGTTATCTACGATCAGAACTTCTCCACTCTCAGTATCAGCTATATCGACACCGTCTCCCAGATGGAAAGGTGAATCACCTAATTTAGTTTCAAGCTGTTCAGCGTACTTCTCGACTTCTTTATCCTTTAGTCTATGACGGTTCTTGTACTGCATCGAATCAATCAATAAAATATACTTATTTATCCTTTGGGTAGAGTATCCGTTCAATCGACTCCGCCCTTCTTACCCCACATGTTCTTTATATTCACTTTACCGATCTTTACTTCATCAAGATCTCCTTTTTCTATGAATCTTTTTTTGATTGGTTCTGGATCGGGTTCGATATGATTTATCATAACGTTGAGTGCCCGTTTCTTCCTTTCTATATCCTCTATAAATTCGACTTCACCTTCAAAATGTAGTGTTCTATAGGCGTGGTCACATTCACCGATAAGATAACCGTGATCCTCTCTTATCTCGCCCCATACATTTGGATTACTTTTTAGATAATCTATCTTCTTACCTTCTTCAGCAGAGTGAAAATAGAAGCAGTTCTTAGTTATGTCATAACCATAGTTCATACTGACCAGATACGGATCGTTATCTCTACACATCGCAAGACTGAAAACTTTGTTATCATCTATTATATCCATCAACTCATCCTGCTGAGTTATCTGTTTTTCTTCTCTTCTCATATGATAATCGCCCATATTTTAGACCTCACCAATACTTTTTGTAAAAGTATCCTAACAAATTGACAAAGATAGCTGTCAGTACCCACATCAAGATCAATAATGTATAAGTTTCTACTAAACTTCTCCCAGTCAGACCTGGGAACATTCTCTTTCCTTGAAGTAGAATGATCAGTGCCAGTGATCCATAAGTTCTAGCTCCAAACGCGGGAAACAATCGTTTCCAATGCATCTTCATTACAATAACTCCTAATGCTAAGTAAACTATCAATCCGATGAAAACAGCCCACGGTATTTCTGTAGAAGCTAGAAGAAGTAAGAATGAAAGTAGATTGTAAAAAACGGTAGCACGACTCACGTAGTGTTTTTCAACCACGATACCGTAGACAAGGATAACGCCTACACCGCCGATCGCTGCCTGGAAGGAATTGAGTAACGGCATGTGGAATAGAAATATGTACGTGATATTTAAAACTTAGAAGTTATTTAAATCAAATTGACATCGATGAAATTTAATGAAAATAGGTAACCATAAATAGTAGACCAGTAACTAAAAATGGACAATCAGTTGAGACATTATGAAAGTCGATGACCTAGATATTCCCGATGAATGCAAACAAGTTATCAGAAAAGATGGTATCGAAGAACTTTATCCTCCTCAGGAAGAGGGTGTAGACGATGTTTTGTCTGGAAAGAATTGTGTTTTTGCACTCCCTACTGCTAGTGGAAAGTCTTTACTTTCTTATCTAGCGATTATCAAGAAAGTTGTGGAAGAAGGGGGAAAAGCACTCTACATCGTACCACTGAGAGCTTTAGCTTCCGAGAAAGTCGATGATCTGAAGAAGTTCGAGGAGATCGGATTGGATGTCGGGATATCGATGGGTAATTACGACAGTCC
>CAYSTL010000174.1:0-2989 GCA_964433785.1 uncultured Thermoplasmata archaeon | reverse complement strand
CCGTAAGCATCTGTGGATAATGTGATTCCTAATGTTGAAAGCATTCCAACAGCACCGATGGCTATACCGTACAATCCAGCGAAGTAGAACGCTAGAAGTATTGTACCTGAAACTATTATGACTGGAAACAGTGTACTTTCCATCCCAGTTGCAATACCTTGAATGATAAAAGTCGCTGGGCCGGTTTCTGTAGATTCAGCCATCTTTTTAGTTGGGCTGTAACGATCTGATGTGAAATATTCTGTAAAGTAACCTATCAAAACACCGGCTATCAGACCAGCTACTACTGCACCCCATATGCCTAGATGGTTCGGTGCAAGATAATAAACGATACCGAGTGAAACAAGTGCTATAATAGCTGATGCTCCCCATGTTCCAAGTCTTAGAGCTTTCAGTAAAGCTTCCTGGCTTGCATCTTCTTTGGTTCGTACAAAGAATATCGCTGCCATGGAACAAAGGATACCTGCTGCGGCTATCAATAGCGGGATAGCAAAGATCTGTGCTCCCATACCGTTGACCGGTGTTTCTGTGAATATAGGAGAAACACCACTTCCTTCATAAGCCATCCAACCCAATGTTAAGGCTGCGATTATAGAGTTAGTATATGATTCGTAAAGATCAGCGCCCATACCTGCAACGTCACCGACGTTGTCTCCAACGTTGTCGGCTATCACTCCAGGATTTCTTGGATCGTCTTCTGGTATCTCGGCTTCTATTTTTCCTGCTAAGTCAGCACCAACGTCCGCTGCCTTAGTGTATATACCTCCACCCACACGTGCGAAGAGTGCTATAGAACTGGCACCGAAGCCGAAACCAGCTACGAAAGTGAGGGCATCTTCTAACCCGACTGCATAATCTGTGATAAGTAAAATACTGCTCAAACCTAAAAGACCAAGGCTGACCACTGAAAGCCCCATGACGGAACCGCCTCGGAAGGCTATCTTCAGTGATTTGTTGAGGCTCTTCCTTGCAGCTTGAGTGGTCGGAGCGCTTGAATTTGTAGCTGTGATCATCCCTATATAACCTGCAGCAGCTGAAAGTGCTGCACCTGTTAGGAATGCAAGAGTAGTGAAAGGCATATTTCCTTCACTGAAGTCTTTCAAGCCCAGAAGAGCACCTACCACTATCACAAATATGATCAGATATTTGTACTCAGTATGGAGGTAGGTCTTTGCACCTTTTTGTACCTCTCCTGAGAGCTTTTTCATCGTGTCTGTTCCACGTTCCTGTTTTGAGATAAATCGTGTGAAGTAAAATGCTAGTACCATGCCCAATAGTGATACTATTACAGCCAGTATGGCATATTCTATTCCATTCATATGATTAACACCTTAATAGTTGTACAAGTTGAATGATAGAAAGTTTATATAGTTTTTTGTTTGGGTGGTTTTATGGGTCAAATAAGATCGGATTTGCGTATTTGTTCTAAAATTTCTAATCTGATTAGAAATTTTTTTCCATATCCTTCAATGAGTACAACTCAATGTTTTCATCACCATCAGCATATGATCGGAGATCATCTGTAAATCCACTTTTTGAAAACAGTAAATATTTCTCTTCTCTATTTTTATTATTCCAACGTACTTTTCCAGCTTTCTCTTTTAAATCATTTAATAAAGTAAAACCAATTCGACTTTTTGTCCATTTGCATTCTGATAATATTATATTGTTTTCTTCCTCATTTAAACCAACTATATCAATCTCGTGTTCTCTGAACCACCATCTACCAACCTCAAATTGTGGGTAAAGAATCGTTATCATTTCTCTGCATATATCCTCGAAAATATAAGACACATACTGGTCTAAGGAATCATATATATTTTTTAACAATACTATGTTATTAGTCTCTAATTGGCTTTTATTAGGAAAAATGAACTTGAACCAAAATTTAAAAAAATTATCTTCCAAATAATATCTACCTCTTTTTGAATTCTTTTTTGTTATCGGTGTTCTTCGTTTGATTAAATGTAGATTACGGAGCACTGATAGGTAACTAGCAAGATTGTTTTTACTGATTCCAGTATCATTTTGTATCTCAGAGAATTTAGTATTACCTTGAGATATGGATTTTAAGATAGTGTAATAGTTCATCGGTTCTCTAAATTCCTCCCTCATCAAGAATTCAACTTCATTGTAAAGAACTGATCCTTTATTTAAAATATGATCTCTAATATTCTGCTTTATCGATTTATCATTCTCAAACTGTTCTAAGAAATATGGTACTCCACCTAAAATTGAGTAAGCTGTGATCTGTTCTTTAAAAGAGTAATCAGGGAAAAATTTTCTAGCTGATTCAAAATTAAAAGGTTCAAGCTTCCACTGGCCTGTCCTTCTACCGTACAGAGGTGATTTTGGACTTAGTACATTATCTTCCATCATCGAAATTGAAGAACCAGTTAAAATCAGAAACAAGTTAGAATTTTTCAACTCTTTATCCCACAATCTTTGAATTTTTGATGGTATAGAATTATCAGCTTTGATAATATATGGGAACTCATCTAAAACCAGGATTATATTTTTATCTTTAAGATAGCGAAGTAAAGTTTCCCACTTATGTGTTAAATCCTTTATTAGTTCATCCTGCAGTTCTTGATACACTATGTCATATACTTCGTTTAACTGCTCTTTTTTATTGGATTCTGAAGCGGTATAATAGATATGATGTTTATTTTGACAGAATTTTTCTACTAATGCAGTTTTTCCTACTCTCCTTCTTCCATAAAGTACCACCAAAGAAGGTCTTTTCTCGTTCTGTGATTCAAGAAATTCTAACTCATCTCTTCTATCGATGAAATTTTGTGTTATCATGATTATAATAATTACGTTTATCCTTAATAAGTGTTATCACGATTATTATAATTACGATTATACAATCTTATTTGAAAATGAGTGAAAACTAGGAAAATTAGATATGGCTAGTTGAGTCAGTATTTGTATGTGTTACTTTTCCTTCAAGTAACTTTTTTGTATATTATCTCGAAACAAAACA
>CAYSTL010000173.1:1608-2994 GCA_964433785.1 uncultured Thermoplasmata archaeon | reverse complement strand
CCTTACGATTTCTTTTTTAATGAAAATACTTGGAGAATGAAAGTTGTTTCTCTTGACGGTGATGAAGAGAATAATCACGTAAAAATCAAGAGTGCTGATTTAACTATCAGAACATGTTCAAGTCCAGGTATGACTGACACGGACAGCGATGGGTACGATGATGGAGAAGAGATCAATAATTACGGTTCTAGTCCAGTAAATAAAGACACAGACTTTGATGGTATGTCAGATTCTTATGAAAATGATTATAGCACATTAGATCCTACTATAGATGATAGTAATAATGATGATGATAATGATGGTTTGTTGAATATTTGGGAATATAGAATGAATAAAAGACATCCTGGTAGTGATCGAAATGTTCTTCGATTTGATCTAACTTTTTCATTAGAATGGGATGCTACGGATAATTATATAAACAAATTGGAAGATGGTGTTAAGGGTGCAAACTTGTATTTGATGACAGCAACAGATGGATACTCATATATTGAAAATGTTGATATCTATGATGATGGTAATCACTGGGATAACTGTAATGTAAGAATATATGATGAAAATGCAACTGATAAATCAGATGACGGATGGCCAAGAGCAAATGTCGGAGATAAATGGGATGGAGAAATGGATTGGGGAATACTCGCAGATGATGAAGTAAGAATGCCCCGTGAATGGGTAGGATACGAACCAAACCAGGGCTATTGGTACAGTGTTTTGGTACACGAACTAGGACATTACGTTTTTGGATTCTGGGATGAATATGAGAAAACTGATGCACTAGGGACAGAATTTGAAGATATTGGTTTAGAAGGTTCCCTAATGGATGATCATAAATATTATATGAGTTACAAAGGTATGTATAATAACGGAGAACCTTATACTCAACAAATGGCAAATAACCAGGAATCATGTTGGGAATATTTTGTCGATTATCTAGGCACTGATGGTAATGAAGACCAGAAAATCAACTTCCAATCAGAGGCTGAACAGGATGATTACAGACCATGGGCTTCATATGACGGAGAAAATGTTCCTGTGAAAGTTAATTATGACTTTTCTTCTTATTCACATTCAAATTCTGGTTTGGATTATGAAACTTTAAGGCAAGATTACCCGCCAACAATAGATATAACTCAATCAATGGATATTGATATACACAATTACTGAGGTGATATAGAAAATGGAAAAAAAGAAGATCATAATAATCGGGATTATAGCCCTGATCTGCATCAGTGCAGTTTCAATATATGCATACGATATAAAAGACGATGAGAGAGATACTACAAAACTATATTATGGTGACCTAATCAGAACCTCAGTAAATAACACTACTGATTCAACTATATTCAAAGTTGTAATGAATGAAGGCACAGCAACGAGGGATGGAGA
>CAYSTL010000173.1:0-1508 GCA_964433785.1 uncultured Thermoplasmata archaeon | reverse complement strand
TTCACATTTATGGCTTAATGATACTTATTTTTCCTTGTTACAACACAATCCTATAACTATAGACATAATACAATTAATAAATATAGATATCCACAACAATTGCGATGATCATAAATTAAAGAGGAAAATTTAAAATGGGTTTGCTATCCGATCTATCTCCATAAACCATACATAGCTCGGATAGGGCTTATATCTCTATAGTTTGTTCTTGTTTGCTTCATTTTTCTCACTGATATACCTATGGTGAGGTTAGTATTTATATTTATTTTGAAAATAATAATAGATAAGTACAATTTGTAGGAAAATATTTACAAATGAGAGGTTGAAAAAGTTATTATCATTACTTTATATTTAATCCAGAGAGTCTAAAATAATATATGATTCATCTGATAGTAAAATAAAGTAAAAAGTTTTTTCCAGCTAGTTCTAGAAAGAATCGTGATGTATCCTGTGCTCGACTATCTCTTCCTCATCATGCTCAGATTTATCTTCATCTGGATAACCTATCGGGAGTAAACATAGGACTCTGATATTTTCAGGGATATTCAAGATATCAGAAACGTAATTTTCATTTTTCTTAGATTCTTCACTCCTCACTGCTATCCAACATGAACCTAATCCAAGATCCTCAGCCTTCAGGTGCATGTGTTCTGTGGCTATACTAGCATCCTCTATCCACCTACTAGCTTCTTCCTCATCAGCACATACAACGATGACCACCGATGCATCATCGACCATAGATGACCATTTGTGTGTTTTAGCTAGTTTCTTTTTCTTTTCCTCATCTCTTACCACTATGAAGTGCCATGGTCTTCTGTTTGATGCACTTGGGGAGTAAAAGCCCGCTTTCAGTATCTCGAAAATCTGTTCATCTGTGACTCTTTCATCAGTATATTTTCGAACACTCCTTCTTTTTATTATCACATCGTCAAATTCCATACTCATCTACCTCATTTTCTATATTGATCTAAAAGGATCATGTGATTTACTGGATGTTCACCATTTCCTAATTTGAATCCCTCTTTTATTGCTTCGTCGATATAACCTTTAGCTATCTCTATAGATTCTCTCACATTTCTACCTTTAGCTATATTAGCAGTTATAGCAGCAGAATACGTGCATCCAGAACCGTGTTTACCACCAAGAAGTACATCACCCCACATCTCATCGAACATGTGTCCATCGTAAAATAGATCGACGACTCTATCATCCGCCCTTCCAGCCTTGATCACTACGCTATTAGGACCGAGGTCGTATATCTCTTCAGCAGCCTCCTTCATATCTTCTAAAGAATCTATTTCCGACCCTGTCATCATCTCAGCTTCTCTGATATTCGGTGTGACCAGTAAGGCTTTGGGCACTAGATCATGCAGCATCGATTCTACAGCATTATCCTTCAGTAATTTATCTCCACGTTTAGTCACCATCACTGGATCTACAACTGTCTTTATATCATAATCCTGGATCTTTTCAGCCACTACTTTGATGATACTCTGTTTGGAAAGCAT
>CAYSTL010000172.1:0-3027 GCA_964433785.1 uncultured Thermoplasmata archaeon | reverse complement strand
GTGTTCTGATTCACCTACAGCTTCCAATTCTATCCAATATGTGCCTTTCTGACCGGTAGTTGGATGATGACTTGTAGAAGGCTCACCGATGAGGCATGCATCACAATCTAAAGGATCATCATGACGATCGTTAAGATAATCGATACCTGCTTCTCCATCAGTTTCCTCATCTGGAACCAGTATCAGTTTGATCGTACCAGATAATTCATCCTTGAAATTAGCCAATTCTTCAAATGCGAATATCAAAGCAGCTACTCCACCTTTCATATCGCTTGTACCCCTACCATGGATGTAACCATCTTCTACAAAACCTTCGAAAGCAGGAAATGACCAGTTTTCTTTATCGACAGGGACGACGTCTAAGTGTCCAAGTAAAACAATTGTAGGACCATCACCACAATCCAAAGATGCTATCAGTCCTGGTTTTCTATCGATCTTTTCGAACTGTTCTATGCTGACTCCAGGTATCTCATAAAGATGTTCATGTATGAAATGTAAGATCTCATCGGTATATCCAGGTGGATTAGAAGTGTTGAAACGTATCAATTTACTGGTAAAATCGACAAGTTCATCTTCTCTTTTTCTTAAATTTTCACCCAATCTAGCAGATATATCGTTTGACATCAATTAACATAGGAAAAAGAGCGTATAAATTGATTTTGTGTCACCCTACCATCTTCATCTTTCTACCAGGCATATCTGATAGATTCAGAGCCTGTAAACCACTATTTTCATAGATGAGGTACTTTCCTTTGATACCGATCATATCTCCTTTGTGTAATCCTGGTACAGGTCGAAGACGTGGTTTAG
Organism: uncultured Thermoplasmata archaeon; assembly: GCA_964433785.1. Classification (GTDB taxonomy): domain Archaea; phylum Thermoplasmatota; class Thermoplasmata; order Halarchaeoplasmatales; family Halarchaeoplasmataceae; genus CAYSTL01. The sequence goes on along the minus strand of CAYSTL010000172.1, from coordinate 2,217 downwards.
CTCTGAGCGGGAGTGTGATAGGATAATCATTGAGGAATTTTAGTTCACCGATCGCTACCCTGTTCCTCATCCCTTTATATTTGCGTCTGATAATCTGTTTATCTATCTTTTTGGATAAGGATTTTAATTTCTTTTTATGACCTATTTTCTGGGGTATATTCAATTTATCGCTGAGCTTTCTTTCTTCTTTCCTTGCTTTGACCCGATGACCAACGGTTGCTAGTACAGCATAAGCATCCGCTCCCTGTTCTATCATCCTTTCTTTAAATCTGTCTTTAGAAGTCATACCCACCTTTGAATGTATCCGATGGAATGCTAAGTAAACAACGTGTGGTTTTTCACAGAATCCACCGTCACAGGTATCGCAATCTCTAGGTTCGAAGATACATTCAAGGTCAGGTATATCCTCAGGAGCACATTTCTGACATTGCTTGAACTTATCTACATTTATTTGATCTGGACAAGGAGTATACTCACCTTCGAAGCTTCCAACACATATCTTCTCCTGAGATATGTTAAAATTCACTTTTCCTAGATCGATTTCATCAATACTCTCACCATCAAAAATTTTCATCTTTGGAGTGAAATCATCCCATCTAAAGGAGACTACGTGGACCTCTTTTTCTGTAAAGAGTTTTTCTCTCTCATCCAGCATCTTCTGAGCACTCTTGAACACGATACTTCTATTTTCTTTTTACATATATTGACTTTTGGGATAATTTATTAAAGAGAAAGTATAATGAAGTATCGATGGCATACAAGACGATACAAGATACGATACACGGCAGTGTGAAGTTCAGCGGACCATTTTTGGAACTGCTTGAATGTCCAGAAGTACAGCGTTTGAACGAGATCAAGCAGTTAGGATTGACCAAACTCGTTTTTCCAGGTGCAAATCATACAAGAATAGAACATTCTATCGGCACATATCATGTAGCTGAAAGGATGTCTGAGAGTTTGGGTTTGAACGAAGATGAAAGGAATACTGTGATGGCTGCTGCTTTTTTACACGATGTGGGTCACGCACCATTGTCTCATACTTTGGAATCTGTTCTTGCCGATAAGACTGGAAAAGACCACATGGATGTGACCCAGGAGATAATCTTGGGGGATAGGTATATCGAGGAAAGAGATTGTAAAACGATTCCTGAGATTCTAGAGAGCCATGATATCGATCCAGAATTAGTGGCCGATCTGATAAAAGAAAAACAGCACAGCATCAAGATAACCGATTTCAACGTCCATGAAGGACAGGGATATTTCAGTGAAGAGAAGTACCTTTACCAGATGATACATGGACCATTAGATGTAGATCAGTTGGATTATCTATTGAGAGATTCTCATTATACCGGTGCTGTTCATGGAGTGATAGATATAGAAAGACTTCTTCAAACTGTAGAGATTCACAATGGTGATCTTGTTATAACTAAGGGAGGAATTCCTGCTGTTGAAGGGATGTTAGTCGCTAGAGGATTGATGTATTCCTCCGTATACTTCCACAAAACTGCTAGGATAGCTGAGTTGATGTTGACTAAAGCAGTCGATGATCTGGATGAACCATTAGAAGGTATCTACGAGATGAATGATTGGGAGTTATTGAGTTCTTTGAAATCGAGAGGAGGTTTCCAAGAAGAGATAGTTGATAGATTGAAATATAGAAGATTATACAAAAGATGCTATTCTCTAGAATCAGAGGATATCGAAGAGGCAGATGGCATCGATCCAGAAACAATAGGTCAGATAGACCAGATCAGAGATCTGGAAAAAAGGATAGCAGGAAGAGAGCATGTTGATAAGAATAAGGTATTGGTAGATGTTCCTCACGAAGAGTTGAAATTATCCGAACCAAGATTGACGAAGACCGGTATCAAGATATTGGATCAGGGAAAATTGTCCAATCTATCTTCATACAGTCCCCTTGCTAGAGCTTTACAGAAAAGACCCACCCAGCCCTGGGCACTGATGGTTTCATGTCCTGCTGAACTTAGGAATGATATGGAAAGAGCTGCAGAGAAAGAGATAATTGGATTTTGAAAAATTATGGTTCTGACTTAGCACGATTTCAAAATTTAATATATAACGAAAGAGTTATTAGATATAAATCATATGCTAATATAATGAAAAAACAACAAGAACAAAATACAAATTATAAAACCATCTCAAAAAACGAATCATACTTGTTAGAGAGAATAAGGTCAGAAGGACTTTTAACTTTTA
>CAYSTL010000171.1:0-3052 GCA_964433785.1 uncultured Thermoplasmata archaeon | reverse complement strand
GACAAACGATTTATATCATATTTCATTCTAAAGAGATATAGGTGTTTAGATATGAAACATCACAAGGAGCCGGAAAAAAGCTATACTTACGATGATAGAGATGAACTACCCAAGGATGAAGATTTTTTAGATGAGAAAGAGGGAGAGGATTACGAGTCCAAAGGTGGGTTCTTTGAACTGGAAACCATGAACATCAAGGTCTCAAGAGATGTTAAGTACGATCATTCTCCGTTCAAAGGTGCTGTTAAAGAGAGTTGGATAAAGAACCAGATCATTGAACACGCTGAGATCGAAGAGGAAAGAGAGTTGATAGTTAATGATGCTGACCTCGGTGATGAGAATTCAACGTTGATTGTGTACAATGTTAGTGGAAATCCACCTCAGGGATATGCTGTTTTGAAAGATATAGATGGTGTAAAAAATCAACTTTGGTTCTATAATGAGGACTTCTATCCGTACCTACTTGTAGGTAATGTAGACAGAGTCATCAGAGATATCACGGAATAGGAAACCGATTGAACTTTTTATTTTTTTCTTATCTTTTTGAATTTTCTAGATAAAGAATCAAACATGAGTGAGAAAAAGTACTTATCCCTATTGACACATTAATAGTGTTCATGGAGAAAGAAAACAAGGCAAATTTTCAAGAAAAACTAGAAACTACGTATGAAAAGTTCATCGTTTCCATGGTAGGCAGTATGTTCGATATTCTTAAGCTGTTTCAAGAGGAAGTTGGTAAAGAAAAGATGATCGAAATATTATCTGAGTTTTCTGAGGAAAAAGGTATCGATTCGATAAAAAAGATGCAGAATTCTGGTAACTTGAAAATAGAAGATTTTGAAGATTTTAAAGAGTATCTTTTGGAAGAATTGGACTCCGAGAATCTAAAGAATACACTTACGTATAAGGTTGAAGAAGTTACAGATCTTAGTTTTAAATATACTGTTACTGAATGTTTATGGTCTAAGGTTTTTAAGGAATTTGGAATAGAAGATGTTGGTTATGAACTGCTTTGTAGAAAAGATATCGTTCAGGCTAAAGAATATCACCCGAACATAGAGCTGAGAAGAAAGAAAACTCTGATGCAGGGTGATGATGAATGTGATTTTGAATACGTATGGAAGAATTAGGTGGATACTGCTTAAATATGTTCAAGCCATACCGTATTCGAGGATGAGCCAGATTATAAAAACAAGGAACGTTCCGATCAAGAAATAAAATGGTTTGCCTTCTTTCTTTTTAGGTAGTACGTCCCTACTCACCATGAAGAAGAGCATACCAACAATGAAAGCTAAGACACCTCTTTCTACGTGATGGCTGACTTCAACCATCATGGCTGTTAACGTGCCAAATATGAATGCACTTGATAGTAGAAATCTGTCTATCGTTTTTCCAGAAGTCTTATGGATCTGATCGAGAGTTATCGTAGATGCTAGCGTATGTATGAAGAACGGAATCGCAGTCATAAAGCCTAAAACAGGATCTAGATCTACGATAGTCACCAGAATGAAGCCTTTAGCGAAATGGTCCAAAAAGAAACCTAAAGCATGGATGTGATAAATTTCCTCTTCTAGTACTGCTGGATCCTTAACATGCTGATACATGTATTTCTCGGTGAGAAAGAAAATTATGAAACCGAATAGCATCAGAGGATATACGTAAAGTGTAGGTGTGAAGTGGACAACATCTGGTAAAAGTACCAAGAATATAAGTGCTAATAACGAACCCCCACCGAAGCTTAAAAGCTTGATATGACTTCCTTTTACACACACAGATATCTTTTTACATAATATATGAAATGTGCTTAGAAAAACTGCGTAAATAAGCAGGATCACTTCTACCCAAGTATCGATCATCAAGTAGGTATTATAAGATGTCTTAATAAATGTATTTATTCAATAAAAAAAGAAAAAAGATTTAATGAATTATCTCTGCATGTTCCTCGAACGGCATGACTGATAGGTGAGGCATCATCTCTTTGAAACCTTCCATTATCTCTTCTATATGGTGGAATTTTTCGTGGTTCTTTCTAGAATCCCAGTAAGTGATCATGATGTATTTTGTTGGTTTGATCTTGATCTCTTCTCTTTCTCCTCTTAGCATCGATCCACCGTAAGCAACATCTGTTGCCTTGACTACTTTAGTACCTATGAAACCTTCTTTATCCATCGTGAACTGGCATAGGTCTTCCATCATCTCTTCGACTTCTTCCTCATGTCCCGGTTTAACCGATAGATAGTTTAGAGCGCTCACCATCGACTCTCCTACCCATTCATGATCATCAAATTCATCTACTGGTAGTTCTTCTGCTTCTACTTGCTTATCTTCGAGAAAATCAAGTGCCATCTCTGTTCTTTTTCTTCTAGGTCCACAGTATACTCTCACACTTTTATCTTTCAAGAAATCTAGATAAAATTTTAGATCCCATACTGGTATGTTCAACGCTCCCTCGATATGATTCATATAGTACTCTTCTCTCGTCTTTACATCTATTATAAGGTCCATCTCTATCTCCTCTAAAAGTATAGAGTTTATTTTTATTAATAATTTATCTATACCTGTTCGACGATAACTCCGCTACATCAAAATTCACAAACGTACAGTATCTTCTTTTTTCCTTCATATCTTTTTACGTTTCCGAACTCCCCGAGTTTTTTCTCTAGCCAATCATGATTGACGGGTGGGTGAACATCCTCTGGATGTATGTGATATTTTTCTTTAAAATCAGCGACCACAAGCTTTTCTTTTGCCACTCTGAATGCTTCCTCGATAAATCTATCTCTCTTATCTATTGGATTGTGATGGAGAGCACCGTAGCTTATCACTGCATTGAACTCATCGTCTTTGTAAGGTAGTTCAGTAGCATCTACTTTCTCTAATTTTATTTTATCATCTAGTCCGATTCTTTTCACTCTTTTCCGTTCATCTTCAATTATAGATTTTGAGACATCGATACTCGTTACTCTACAGTTAAATTCTTCAGAAGCAATGATGGCTAGCTCTCCAGCTCCTATATCCAATATATTTGTGTGATTTATTTTTCCTATCTCCA
>CAYSTL010000170.1:0-3079 GCA_964433785.1 uncultured Thermoplasmata archaeon | reverse complement strand
GCGGGTAAAATCAGTGTATCATCAGATAATAAAAATGATTCTAGATGGATAAGCGGATTTCAGATATCTATACTCTTGATCAGTATTTCGTTTATCACCTTGCTACATCACATTAAAAAGAAAAAAAAGGTTTAGTGGGTTGTTTTCCAACCTTTTCTATGCTTCTTGTGTGAATCTATCCATTCATCTCTTTCTATGTCTTTTTTCCATCCCATCCAGTCTAAATCAAGTTCTTTGAGTTTTTCATTGGTTGGAACGCCTGTTTCTACTTCCCAGCCCATAGATTCGTAATAGCTGTCCAAAGCTGCTTTCAAATCCACAGTTTGACCTTCACCTCTGCCATCTGGTGCTGGTTCCTTCAAGAATCTTTCAGGAAGTGAATCATCTTCCCTATCGAATCCGAGAGAAACGTTGATCATCCTTTCCATGTTTATGACCCTTTCAGCAGCCTTCAATAGATCGTCTTTACTGTATTCCTCACCCGTTGCGATAGATAGTAACTTAGCGTATGTCGAAGCCCTGATCGCCAGTGTGATCACCGTGAACAAACACACCCCAAGCATGTTCGTAGCCATGCTCAGTTCCTGGAACGGTTTTATCCACCATTTGTTACCATCTTCTAAATTATCTATATCCTCTCCTATAATACCGAGTTCCTCATCCCTGTAACCGAAGGAATCTATTGTGGGCGCCCACGGTCTCAGATGATCTGCACCTCGTGGTGAAACAGCATGGGTGACTCCTTCACTCTTAGTCGATCTTACACCATCTGCGGCCATCTCCAATCCCTTCACATGCATAGCAGCTTTTTCAGCCTTTTCTCCCTGCCATTCAGCAGCACGCATCACTCCATCTGCCAGGACATCACCGAATCCATCTCTATTGGCTATCTTTCTGACCAACTCAATAACAGCTTCGCCATTACCCCAGCTCAGGTCGATACCATCTGTATCATCTTTATCTATAATCCCGTCATCATACCATTCCATAGCAGTCGCTATAACCTGTCCTGCTGATATCACGTCCATACCTGCATCGTTAGCTTCATAATTCGCCTTAGCGATGGCATTCAGGTCTTTAACCAAACATTTGCTTCCAAAAGCAGCCACTGTTTCGTACTCTGGACCACCACCGCTTTCGCCCTTATACTTACCTTCTTTGATCTTTGTATGTCTTCCACAAGCTATTGGACATCCGTGACATGCATATGCCTTGACATCTAAAGTCTCATGATATGCTTCATGATTCAAGAACTCTCTTCCTTCTGGAAAAGTTGTGTTCTGCCAGTTCTTTGTAGGCAGCATTCCCAGGTCGTCTATAGAATCATAGAACGAAGGTGTACCGTATGGTTTCAGTTCATCCCTAACAAAGGCCTCTTCAAACAACTCTTCTCTTGCCTTCTTGGATTCTTCCTTCAATTTTTCTTTATCCGCGGTAGGAATCTCACCAGTTCCTTTGATAGCTATAGCTTTCAAATTCTTACTGCCCATAACAGCTCCTGCTCCGCCTCTACCTGCTGCTCTATGTTTGTCATCCATTATGGAAGCGAACATCACTTTGTTCTCTCCAGCCTGACCTATAGAGGCTATCTTGACATTTTTATCCCCTATCTCTTCCCTGATCATATCTTCAGTATCACTGACTCCTTTACCCCAGATCACTGAGGCATCGTGGAAACCTATTTCATCATCCATGATAGAAATATATGCAGGATCATCAGATTTTCCTACGATCATTATCATATCGTATCCAGCTTTCTTTATCTGTGGAGCTAATCTCCCACCACAATTAGAAGAACCTATCGTTCCTGTTGCTGGTGAGTAATAAACAACATTCCATCTCCCACTCGAAGGTACGGATGTTGCTGTCAGGGGTCCTGTAGAGAATATAATCGGCTGGTCCTCATCTAGAGGATCTTTATCTGTTTTTATATGATCGTAAAGAAGACGTACTGCAGTACCTTCTCCACCGACATAATCTCTAAGCCATTCTTCTGGAATTTGATGTACCTCAGATCTCTTATCGGATAGATTTATCACTAACATCTTATTCGTGTATCCTTTCATCATTTTCACCCGTTGTAATATACAAGATAGTTCAGCTATGATATAAAATTGCTTATTATCCATATATATGTTTATCAGAGCATATCGGTATATCGATGGCTAAAAAATTCTCGTTTCTAATGTTTAATAGATTCACTCTCTAAAAACAATAGATTATTAACCACTCTCTACAATATGTCTAATAATGTCCGAGAAAATATTTGTAGCTACTGAAGATTTTCCTCTAGCTAGTGAGTTATTAAACAAAAAATTGGACGATAGATTTGAGATCTTAACAATAGATAAAAATAGACCTCTAAAAGAACAGGTTGGTGATGTAAAAGTGATAATCCCAGCCATGGAAGAGATAAACGGAGAGGTAATGGACAATGCACAAGACCTAGAACTGATAGTACAGTTCGGAGTAGGTTTGGAAGGTGTGGATATAGAAGAAGCCGAAAAGAGAGGCATTAAAGTTAGAAATACGCCGGGAAAGAACGCTGAGTCAGTAGCTGAATGCAGCCTATTTTTGATGCTTTCTTTAGCTAGAAATCTTAACGAAATGAAAACATCGTTTGAAAAAGAAAACATAGGTACTCCTATCGGAAATGAATTGAAAGATAAAAATCTATGTGTAGTCGGTTTAGGTGCCAGCGGAAGCTATCTAGCTAAAATCGCTGATGGTATAGGTATGAACTGCAGAGGTGTTAGAAAGCATCCTGAGAAAGGTGGGCCACCACAGATTGAAAAAGTAGTATCTCCTGATAAGATGGATCGATTATTGAAATGGGCCGACTTTGTAGCCTTACACCTTCCCCTTACAGAAGAAACAAAAAATATGTTTGATGAGAAAAAGTTCGATGTGATGAAAAGTACTTCTCATATAATCAATGTTTCAAGAGGAGGTATCATCGATAAGGATGCTCTATACAAAGCGATCATGCACGGAAAGATAGCCGGTGCAGGACTGGACGTTTACTGGGAAGAACCAGCTGACCCCGATGATGATCTATACTCCTTCGAAAATGTAGTAA
>CAYSTL010000169.1:0-3092 GCA_964433785.1 uncultured Thermoplasmata archaeon | reverse complement strand
CTCTTATAATTATCTTAAGGATTGGTATTTATAAATTTGTCCGATTTTTCAATATTACTTAGGTCAACAGAAAATTGGTTGATCGTTCATAAGGATCATTTTTCATTATTTTTGTAGTTATTAGATTCGCTTCAAAAATACCTTTCAGATATATTGCCATTTTTTAAAACCATAAAATAATAATATACATTTGTATTATGATGCAAGTATTATCCGAATCCCAATATATATATATCTTGTTTATTATGGGTTTTCGAGGTGAGAAATATATGAAAGAAAAAATATATGGAATAGTGTACAGTGTAACTGTATTCTGCTTCCTGTTTGTATCACTAGGAAGTGGAATATCTACTGCATCAACCTACACGACCTACGATGAAGCAGGACAAGGTAATGGTTACCAATGGGACGCTATGTATTCAGATTGTACAGTGGTACCTGATGGAAGTACATACAAACTAGATGTCAATTTTAAACCAGGAGATGACGGTGGAGCCTATGCTGCCGGTGGTATGTGGTTTACAATGGAAAAAGTGACTTATCCTGATGGGAGCTGGTGTCAATACGTTAAAGAAGATCATCCAATGACGGACGGTAAAACGAAAGATGGATCAAGTTGGATAATTGGTGCTTCTTGGGAATGGGAAATTAAACACAACTACCGTCAAGATTATAGTGAATCACAAAATTCAGATACAGCCATTAGGACCGATACTTTCCACTATAAAATAGAGAAAACCACGTACTACTGGGACGGAGGAATAGTGACTGAAATTAGAAAAGGTACCTATGAGACACAATTTTCATATAACGTAGGCAACGCAATGTCATAGGTGAAAAAATGTTGGTTAAAAAGAAAACTATATTAAAAACAATTAGCATTTCTTTATTTTTATTTTTGCTAATAACATCAGTTATCAATCTAAGTTCAGTTTGTTATGCAGATAAAACTTCTAACCCTTATGGAGAGGATAATTGGGAACTTCATAGTGGATGGTTTGATATTATCCATAAAAATAATACTAAACTTGAACAAAGGCATGGTGGTTTTCGCCTATCTAAAGTATCGATGAAGATATTGAAGGAAAATAGTTCCTGGGCTAAAATTAAAGTTAGCTGGCAGGAGAAAGAATATAACAATCGATACTGGAGAAATCATGATCTAGATTATTATAAGAATATCACCATCAATGTTAGAAAATCCAATAATATGGCTTATATCGAACCGACGGATGAACTTATCGGATTTAACCCGTTTTATGTTTATAAATACACAAATACAAAGATAATTAATAAAGGAAATGGAGAAATAAATTTAGATCTAGACAAGAAGTATCAAGTTTATTATATATCAAAGAGCCCACCGGTCGACCATTTACTCGGATTTGAGTCTAAAAAAGAGATACAATATATTAAACAAAATACAGGAGGAAATCCTTCAGTGAGTAGAGGTGTTATAGATGTTACCTCTAAAGGACACTATCCAAAAAGTTTTACAATATATCTACCTGCTGAATACATTTTAAAAAACTGTACCAGTGAAAAATACGTTGGATTAAATGCACGCCTGAGTTCAGAACAAGATAAGGGTATTGATTTTCTAAAATCTGTTGATAATGGTGGAGAACCAAAATATTTGGAACCACCTTTACCATGGCATTTGATAGCTATACCAGTTTTACTAGTTATAAGCGGACTGTTAGGGTATAAGGCTTATAAAAATAAGAAGTGATAGGATGAAATTAGAACCTAAATTTATGTTAAAATACCTATATTCCAATAAGTTTCTCCTTATCTTACTTTTTCTAATACCATTTATACTTTCAATTTCATTTGGTCATATTCTATACAGTGATGGAAACTTAGGTAGTAATCTCAATAAAGAAGCAGGTCTAAAGAAATTCGACCACGGACATCCTTTCAAAGACTTTGATGGTTCATTAAAGAAGTCAATATATGAGAATTACTTCAATGTGTCATCGATTAAACCTACATTAAATTCTCTAAAATCAATAAGGTTTTACACTTCATTCTTCGACTCTTTAAGACAAACATCAAAAATATCGATTTTATTAGGTGGGGTTATAGCGATAATAACTGGAGGGAAGATGGTAGAAGATAGGTCTATAGTATATTTGATAGTGAATAAAAAAAATAGATTGAAATCATTTTCTGATCTTTTCTTATTACCATTACCCTTTCTAGTTTTAACAATATTTTTAGCTTCTTTATCTATTTTAACTATATCTTTAAATTCATTTGTAGATATATCAATAAGTAAAATACTAGTAGTTTCGTTTATTAGCTTGATCCTAAGTGCACTAGAGGGTTATATATTTGCAAATTTTTTAATTTTGTTGATAAGAAATAATACCTCATCTTTACTAAGTTTATTCGGAATTGTATTTATACTTCCAATATTTGAAAGGGGAAAATTGATTATCCTACCTTTCACATATTTGACTAACAATCTTATTTATGATATACCACTGCCTCAAGAGGACTATATCTTTTTAGGTTGTTTGATTATATCTATATTGCCATTCATAAGTTACTATATTTATACACGAGGTGATTTTTATAAATAGTAAGATATTTTACACACTTATAGTCGTTTTACTGATATCATTTTCTTTCTTTACAGTGTTTTATATCGAAAAAGGTAATTATGGTTCTAAAGATGTAAAAAAAGAAATCAAAATCGAATCGACAGTCATGTCGGAAAATGGTTATTTTAATACTAGAACTGTAAAAGGACTTTCTCCTGGAAAATATATTATTTCTGTCAAACCAATAGGTAATAATGTAACAGTATGGTTCAGAAGTTATCATGATTCAGTTAGAAGACATTTCAACAAATCTAATGGTGAGCTGACTTTCAAAATAAAGGTAGATTCAGTTGTGTGGCAAGGAATACTGATCGGAGATGCTCCTGATTTTAATTTTTCAGATAAACAACCTACTATGAAAATCACATATAACAAAATAAATGAGGGATGGGAAGTATCTACATGGTTACTTTTAGGAGTCGGTATAATAGGAGGTGTCCTATTTGCGGCAAATGAAGCCCGTATTTACCGCAAAAAACGTGA
>CAYSTL010000168.1:0-3132 GCA_964433785.1 uncultured Thermoplasmata archaeon | reverse complement strand
TTTTACCCCATAAGTTCAGCCATTATGGCCTTTTGAGCATGAAGTCTGTTCTCAGCCTGATCGAAAACAACAGAATGAGGACCGTCCATGACTTCACTGGTTATCTCTACTCCACGATGTGCGGGTAAACAGTGCATGACGATAACGTCTTCTTTGGCTTTACTAATAAGTTCTTTATTTATCTGGTATCCTTCAAAATCGTTCATCCTCTTCTCTTTTTCTTCTTCATCTCCCATGGATACCCAAACATCTGTGTAGATAACATCAGCGTCTTCAACAGCTTCAGAAGGTTTTCTCTGGATATCTATATCTGCATCGTTTTCTTCACCTATCTCTTTAGCCTTTTCTACTATATCTTGATCAGGATCGTATCCTTCAGGTACACAAGCGGTCATGTCCATTCCAACAAGAGCTGATCCTAATAAAAGAGAATGACATACATTGTTGCCGTCACCTACATACACCATCTTTTGATCGAAGTCATCTTTCTTTTCCTTTATAGTTAACAGGTCAGCTACGATCTGACACGGGTGTTCTACATCGTCTAGACCACTTATAACAGGAACAGTCGAGTTTTCTGCTAATTCGACCATCATGTCATGTTCGAAAGCTCTGTACATGATACCATCGACATATCTACTGAGAACCTTCGCCGTATCTGCGATCGTTTCGCCTCTTCCCAATTGAAGGTCTTTTGGACTAAGATACAAGGCATGTCCACCCAACTGGGTCGTACCGACTTCAAAAGAGATCCTTGTTCTTGTGCTTGGTTTTTCGAATATCATTCCTAAACTTTTACCCTCAAGTGGAGAGTAAGATTCTCCGTTTTTGTATTTCTTTTTTATCTCTCCAGCGATCCTGAGAGTTTCGTTCAAACTATCGCTCAAATCTAATATAGATATAACATTTTTTGCCATTATTTCACCTAAATTTTCCATTTGTCAATCTTGACATGAGATTTACATACAGTTCAGAAGTCTTATCAACCATATCATCCGGTAGTGGTGGTATCGGTGGTTCTTCTTCACCATTCTCTCTAGCATCCATCAAATCCTCATGATATCCAGTCTTTCTGTAATGCTGTCTAACAAATTCTTTACTTTTCTGAACAAAATTTCCATTTTCGTATTCATCATTTTCCCAGAACCTGTCTTCATCCGCGGTTCCGAAGGTATCTACTAAAATTATATCCCTGTTTTCATCCATAGCAAATTCCTTTTTACCATCTACATGTAAAAGACCGTTTTTTTCTACATTTTCCTCTATCAATTCATCTATCTTGAAAACCGCTTCCTTTATCTCCTCATACTCTTCTTCCGTAAGACCAGATATATCTAGTGCTTCTTCTTTAGAGAGATTCCTGTCGATTTCTTCTACCTTTGTAGTGACTTCAAAGTAAGGTTCTGGTAATTTTTCACCGTAATCAGGTTCTTCTTCAAAACCTAATTTTTCATGATCTAGCTTTCCTTTCTTTATGCGGTCGTGTAGAGAACCTGCAACATAATATCTTGCTATGAATTCCAAAGGTATCCTATAATTGGTAGTATCAGAATCCATCTTGTCATAATCATTTATAACCTCAAATCTTCTAACTTCCATGACCTGATCTTCAGGCATGTCTATGAAATGAGTTTTAATACCTAATTCCTCACACTTCTTAAACCAGTATGATGAGGTCTTACAAAGAGTCTCACCTTTTCTAGGTATGTCATTTGGAATTATCTTATCAAAAACAGATATATTGTTAGTGAAAAAAAATTTCAATCTATCTTCATCAACTTCATAAACTTCTTTGACCTTTCCTTTCCTAATCAGTTTTTTCATTACGAAACACCCAGGAATACGTTTTAAGGATAGTCGTTGTATATTTAATATTTACGTATTTTCTTCAAGCTTATCTTTAGCTTTTTCGAGTAGATTTTTAGCATTTCTAAAGGTCAATTTTTTAAGGGCTTTTTTATAAGGCAACCATATGTAATCTTGATGCTCGTTAGATATTTCAACTTCCTTTGTATCGCTTTCTCCGAGTAGATAGATGACCTTTTTATGAGCTAGATCACCTCTTTTTTTGTAGAAATAATCGATAGTCTCTTCGAAGTCATCCTTCAATTCTACATCTTCTTCTACGATACTCGTTTCTTCTTCCAATTCTCTTAGTGCAGTTTGTATGGCTGTTTCGTTCTCTTCAACATGACCTTTAGGGAAGTCCCAGTGTCCTGCAGGATAATGGAGTAATAAAAATTGACGGGGTTCAGTTTCCCTGTATATGATTACTCCTGCTGATATCTCTTCTATCATTTTATCCATACAGAGGTGGATGTGCGCTACGATGATCGATATCTTTTTGAGCCTTGTTTGCTTGGTTCACCATCTTGGCATATTGTTCCTCTAGCTTTTCTGCACTCTCAAGTAGTGAATCTGTTTCTATATCTAATTCCTTATAATCAGCAAAATTTTCGAGTAATTTAGCAGCGGCTCTTGGATCTGGCATCTTTGATTTGCCCTCTATCATCATACCGACAGTTTTCAATTGATTCTCGTGAGATTCTAATAACAATGAGCTTGATATACCTGTTATAGCACCCCTTGAGATAATATCTAGATCAAGATTTTCTGCTTCGGTCTCTGCAGCATGAGAACTGAGGACGCCCCATATCTTTTTCTCCTCATCAGATTCTTCATCGCCTCTGCTAGGTATCCCATCGAAGATTATGATCTCTTCGATATCGTTATCTAATGCAAACTGTATGATCGTTTCAGCTAATTTAGGAGAAAGCTCAGGAGGTATGACCATATCAGATTTAACTAACATCATCCCATTTCCTGAGAAAAATCTGACAGGTCTCCTCGGTATACCATTAAACACTACAGCGGTGGGAGGAAACTTATCACAATCTATCGAAGCTATCTGATCCATTTCTAAACTATTTATAAGTTGTTCAGCAGCGATTCCTCCTATCAATCCTGCTCCTGGAAAACCTGCTACAAGTATATCAACGTCAGGTACCTCTTTATCCTTCTCAAAAATCACGTCAAAACATACGCCATCATCACTATACACCTTCTTTTCCTTCGGCATAAATATCACTATCACCTGAAACATATTAACTAATACTTTTATTTTTGCCTCTA
>CAYSTL010000167.1:0-3152 GCA_964433785.1 uncultured Thermoplasmata archaeon | reverse complement strand
TTCTACAATATCCATCTGTTCTCCCTCATGCTACAGTTTGAATTTCTTCTGAAGAGCTAACTTCTTTACCGAATATTTGTTTTGATTTAACACCGGTGATAACTACCATGACTCTTATTGATTTCTCTAGTGTTGGTTCTATAGAAGCACCCCAAATTATGCGTGCATCTTTTCCTATTTTATTTTCGACCATTTCAGCTACTTTTTCAGCTTCAGCAACGGTCATGTCACTCCCACCGACGACGTTAACTAAGGCAGCATTGGCGTTACTTATGTCAACTTCTAAAAGTGGTGAATTGATCGCCTCATCTATGGCCTTTTCAGCACGATTCTCTGAGTCATCTTCACCCATACCGATCATCGCAACACCGGCTCCTTCCATGATAGTTTTAAGATCGTTGAAATCTAAGTTTACGAGCCCGGGTTTTGTAACTATTTCTGTTATACCTTTTATAGATCTTGTTAAGACTTCATCAGCAACTTTAAAAGCTTTATTGAGTGATAATCTAGGAACCAATTCTAACAACTTATCATTAGGTACTGTAATCACAGTGTCTGATACATCTTTAAGTCTTTTTAAGCCCCATTGAGCGTTGTCCATACGGGACTTCCCTTCTGCATCGAATGGAGTAGTACAAACTGCTACGGTCAAAGCACCTTCTTCTTTAGCCATCTTTGCGATAGCTGGTGCACCTCCGGTACCGGTTCCACCGCCTAGTCCACAGGTAACAAATACTAAGTCTGTTCCTTCTAACAATTCTTTTATCTCTTCACCGGCTTCTTCGGTTGCTTCCATTCCTACTTGAGGTAAAGCACCGGCACCTAAACCTCTTGTCTTCCTTCTTCCTAACAGTATTTTCCTCTGTGCGTGAACAGTTAATAGATGCTGAGCGTCCGTATTAGCTGCAATCAGTTTTGCACCTTGAATACCCTCTTCAGACATTCTTTCTATTGTATTACAGCCTGCTCCTCCGACACCGATGATTTTGATGTCTGTTTTCAAGCTTGATAAAACTTCCTTTAACTCTTCATCATCAGCTGAGAGATCACGAACATTACGATCTTCGCTCTCCTCTTCAGATGCTTCTGCGTGGGCAAGAGCTTCTTCGACAATCGTTTCCATTAATATACTCTCCATTCTAGCTATTAAATTTTTACTATATCCCTTATCATTCTCTTATATAAAATGTTTTGCCCATTATCATGAAACTAAAGATACTGAAGGATAAGATCAAGGTCTAATAATCCTTGTTTGTTTAGATATTCTATCCCTGATTCTTTTCACCTTCTAAATGCTCTGGTAATACCTCGATCAATATATATATGATAGCGAAAACAGCTGCTGAAAAGACTACTGCTAAAGGCACAGCAAATGAAGATGTCATGAATATATCTGTATAGCTGTATAAAGCTATGAAAGAACCTGCAAAAGCTATTAGAAATGATAATAAAAGTCCTTTTACTATATCTGTATTTGATTGTAATTGGAATTCACTAAGATATTCATTTTCCTGCTCTTCGACAAGTCCATGTTTAATCTGAGATGTGACCAAGTAATTCCTAGAGAATATCCAAGATGCTAAAATCAATATGAAGATGATCAATAGGATACTTAGGTTTGTGATATTGAATGTTAAGGTGTAATTAAGGAAGAAAAACGATAATATGGCGATGCTGATTCCGATATCGATCAACCATCTCTGCTTAAATACACAGCCTATCGCTGTGATGATCCCACCGATCAACGGTAGAAACCATAGATTTGAATTTTGGGATATAAATCCTGCTATAAATGTAATCAGTATAGTAAATGATAGTATGATAAGTAGATTGATATTATGATGTTTTATTTTCTCTTCCAGTATCTAATCACCTCCTCTAAAGAAGCTTCTAAAGGTTCGTTTGGATTCCAATCGACCACTATGCTGTAAGGCCACAAGGTGTCGATGATATTCTCTCTTTCCATGCGGAGGAGTTTTTCAGCATTCGGATCATACTCGTCGCTGACTGATTTTTCGATTTCGATAGGATCTGGTGAGATCACCATCACGTCGAATTCCTTCATGCAGATATCGATTATCGTTTCTGTTATTTTTGGTTGGATCAAAGGAGAAATGAAAATCATCATACTTCTACTCGGGAAGAATCTACGTATCAACCATTTTGTATCTTGGATTTTCCACATCCCTCCTTCTTTAAGATTACTGAGATTGTCTAATATTTTGTAAAGCTGTTCTTTTCCAGCTCTTGGATATATCCAGTTAAGAGTATCACCCAATATTATCAGCCCTACGCGGTTCCTGTCAGCCAATATATTTGTAGCTAAACTTGCTGCTGCTCTGATAGAAGCATTAGTCGTGTTTTCTCTGATCGTTCCAACGTTGCCTTCCCTGTAGCCGTCTACGACTATGACCACGTCACCGCTTTTTTCTCCCTCGTATTCGTTGGTTATCGGATTCAAGTATTTTGCTGTTGCTTTCCAGTTGATCTTTCTGATCTCATCTCCTGGAACATATTCTCTTAAGGAATAGAATTCAGAACCAATTCCGATATTCTGAGATTGTATATTTCCGAGCCAATTTCTAGTGTATGATGGTCTCACATCCACTTTGTTCATATCTTCTGTCTTTGGAAGAACGTGGATGTTCATGATTTTTTCAAAGTTCCATTCTTTGAAGTGAAATCCTAGGGAATCTCTATATCTCATCTTAAGAGGTCCTATGACCTTTTCACCTCTCAGTGGTAGAGAGATGGTGTACTCGATTACTTTTGTTTCACCTTTATTCAATGATAAGATGTGATGGTTTGAACCTTTAACTATCTCTACCTTAGGAGGTATGTTATCTATTATCTCTAAAAATTTTAGTTCTTCACCTTTATTGTTTAATTTTATTTGTACTGTGACTTCCCCACCCTCATAAACATCCTGTTCGGTGGTCCCACGTTTGACTTCTACGTCTATTTTATCAGGTGGTAGTCCTCTTAGACTGACTGCTAATATCGCTAAATTTGCTATTGAGGCTACTAAAAACACCCAACTTTTGAATGCTATACCTATTAAAAGTGTTAATATAGCAAGGATTACAATATAGAGGGTGAATCGGGATTTCATTTAATTCACTTTAGGAACAGGTACCTCTTTTAATGTTTCT
>CAYSTL010000166.1:1236-3165 GCA_964433785.1 uncultured Thermoplasmata archaeon | reverse complement strand
ACCAAAATTTACATATACTTTAGTAAACAATAGTATACGTATGGCAACGAAAACAATCAGTTTTAGGGCTACTGAAGAACAGGTTAAATTAATAGATGAACTGGTGGAAAAAGGAAATTATACTTCTAGGGGTGAATTATTTAGAAGTCTTTTAAGAAATATAGAAAGAAAAGAGCTTTCAGATAAAGTCAAAAAAGAGATAAAACACGCTAGAGAACAGGAAGGAAGGCCCTTAGATGACATCCTCTGAATATTACTTCGAAGTGAAACAGGAATTTATAAAAAAACTTGAAGAGTTTCCTCCAGAGGTCCAGGAAAGGATCAGAACCAAATTGGAAGAGTTCAGAAGACAAGTCTATACATATGGTATAGATCCACGGCAACATAACAATACTAAATTTATTGCTAGTGATAGAGTATGGAGGTTGAGGGTCGGTGATTATAGAATATTTTTTGATATATTTGATAAGACAGTAAGTATTCTATATGTGGAACACAGAAAAAAAGCTTACAAGTGAAATATTATGTATATTTAGAGGGATGATTGTATCCACGGATCCTGATCCTCAAAGATATCTTCAACTAATTTAAACTCCTTTTTCTGTAATATATTACTGTTTTTATTTCCAGCGGCAGAATCCCCTTTATGTAGATGTGGTCAAAATCCATATCTGTGATGAACGGAAGGTCAGTATTATCGAATTCAGTGTTCACCATTCGAAGTATATTATAGTTCACTTTTTTTTCTTCTTCGTCATAATATCTTACTATTTCTACAGGTAATGCTGAAGATTACAAAAGATATTTATGTGATTGATAACAATTACAAAATATGACACAGATGAAATCTGTTCAAGTTCGATTTCCACCTGAGGAATTGAAAAGAATAGACGAGTATGTTAAAAGAGGAGAATACCCGTCTAGATCAGAGTTTATAAGAGATGCTGTTCGAAAAGCAGAAATGATCAACACATTAAGAGATTTGAGGGAGATCATGACGGATGAAGATTTATCTGAGGAAGAACTGATTGATAGTGGAAAAGAGATACGTGATAGATTATACAAAGAGATGTTCGAGGCAGAATAGATGAAGATTTTGATCGACTCTTCAACGCTTTACTCAGCCTTTGTTCATTCAGGGAAGGTAAGTAAAATATTAGATATTCTAATCGAGGAATATAGAATTGTGTTAACTGATTACATTAAAGAAGAAATCAATCGAAATATAGAGCACAAAGTATCTGATAAAAACAAAGATAAAGCTTTAAAAAAATTTAATGAATTTGCTTCAGATTGTCTTCTAATAAAAAAAGAAAGTTATTTAAAAAATCTTCCTGAAGCTCGTAAAATTATCAGTAAAAAGGATGCTCCTGTTTTAGCTTGTGGCATGCTGTCTGAAATCGATTATCTCTTAACTAGTGATAAGGAATTTTTTGAGATAGAAACCAGTAAAGTAAAAATTATATCAACTAAAGATATTGATGAATTACTTTTTTAAAAAGATTTTTTATTTTGAATTTCAATGTTATAGTAGACAGGTTAAGAGTCAATAAAATTTCTCTTTTTTTAGCTCCTTTTATATTTGTTCAGTTTACCATCCCTGTTCACTTCTATCACCCCTTCTTTTTCCAACTTTCTTAATTTATTATATATCTGATATGAAGGAAAATCGATCATCTCTTTCAGTTCTTTTATCGTTTTCTCTTCTTTCAAACTAAAAAGTAAAGACTTCTCAAGACAGTATGAGGAAAGTTTATTCATGATAGGAGACTCGAGACCATATCTATCTTTGAGAATATCAAGGGTTGCTAAAACTGAGGATGAATAATTTATTTCTCCAGCACTTTCCTGTTTTTTGATCTCTTGAAAAAGCTCATCCCATTCGACTTCACCTTTTCGCATTATAAGGGCTGCATCTTCAAGATCTCC
>CAYSTL010000166.1:0-1136 GCA_964433785.1 uncultured Thermoplasmata archaeon | reverse complement strand
TTCTTTTTTTTCCAATATCACATCTAAATCTTTAGTAGAATCTTTTAATCCACGGATGATAAGATTCCCACCACCTATGATAAAAACATCCAACTCCTCTGACAGTTTAGATCCTAAGTATTCTAGATCTTGTTCTAATCTATCTTTTGGAAATTTATTTCTTGGATATACATCGTAATCCTTACATATCTCTATGAATTCGTCCCATGGTAAAAACAGGTCCTTTTCTTTAACTTCCCTCTGATCAATATAAGCCAATAAGTCAGCAAACCTTTCTAAACAATCCCATCTATCTGCGAGTTTCCAAAGGAAATCGCTCTCTAAAGAAGATCGATGTTTCATATAAAAAACCGCACACATCGACATCTGTTTCTTGTTTTGAGTAAATTTTAGTGCATGTATCAAAGCGTTCTCCATTTCTGTAGTTGAGTCACCCTGATAAATGTAGTTTTCAGAGGGATAATATTCCAATCCGTATCTCATAAATACAGAGAAAGCAGTAGCTTCACCTTCCACATTCATTTTTTCTGTTTTTATTATTTTCTCGTTTTTGGTACTGTAACTTTCTATAAATTGCGATTCTTCCCTTATTTTGATAATATCAAATAGTGTTTCATCATTTATTTTGTATCCTTTTTCTTCTTCAACAACCGCTCCCACTTCTTTTAGATCGTTTAGAGCTTCGTATAACGTAGATTTAGCAAAACCTTCTCTTTCCAAATATGGTATCTTTTTTGGTTTAGAAATGAGATGTTTTAATATCTCCTCTTTTTTCCCGGTCAATATCTTCTCTAGATCGAATTTTTTTGATAGCTTTTCAAGAAGACGAGCTTCGTACGTATCGGATAAGTGTACTAATGAATTTTTTTCTATCAGGTTTTCATCTTCGAGGGAACTTACAAGTTCAGAAGTCCAACTCTGACTTTTATCTATTTTAGATGCTAATTCTTTCAAACTTAAAGATTGTTCGATCAGTGATTTTAGTATCTTAACCTCATTTTTACGCATATATTCCAATTATAGCGAAAAACTAGCTATAGATATCGTTATGGCTGGAATAAATACAAAATTATAATCAATTTTTGTTTAGAATCCCAGTAACAAGATTTATTTTTAGATTTCAAAAACACACAAAA
>CAYSTL010000165.1:0-3172 GCA_964433785.1 uncultured Thermoplasmata archaeon | reverse complement strand
TATGTGTTACTTTTCCTTCAAGTAACTTTTTTGTATATTATCTCGAAACAAAACACATATATAACTTAAAAATCATGGTTATATCAATGGATAGACTATCGATCGTTCAGCGATTAGACTCGTTGAGGATATCCGTATTCACTACTTCGCAAGTTTCAGCCTTATTAGATAAAAATATCCATAACACCAAAATGCTTTTGAGTAGGTTGACCAAAGATGGAGTTCTAACTAGAGTCAAAAAAGGCCATTATTGTTTACCTTCTTCTCCCATCCTAAGTGTCGCCTCCAATATATATACACCTTCTTACGTATCATTATGGTCAGCTTTTGATCACTACGGTACTACAACTCAATCTCCCCAAGTAATACATGTTATCAATACTGACAAATCTGGAAATAGGGAAATTGCTTTGGAAGAAGGTGAATTCAAATTAAGATTTATAAAAACTGATAGATCATTTTTATATGGATTCAAAAAAATCTATCAAGATGGAAAATCAGTCTTTGTTGCTGAGAAAGAAAAGGCGATCATAGATGGGTTATGGTTTCATAAATATGTGCCCTTAGGAGAGGTTATCGAGGCAATAAAAGATGGTATAGATGTAGAAAAAGCTGTTGATTATGCTAAAAAAAGTGAGAAACAGGTAGTTATGAAGAGATTAGGTTATCTTATGAGTGAAGAGGATCTAGAATGTGAACCAGATGATTTTGATGGATTATCTGATACCTTCGTTCCATTGGATCCATCCTTTCCCAGAAAAGGATCGTTTGATTCAAAATGGCATGTGATCGATAACAGGAGGCAAAAATGAATAGAGAAGAATTGAGAGAATATATAGGTATTATTGCATTCTCGCTTGGCCACGTTGAAAAAGATTATTTTCAGCATATACTTCTTGGTGTACTATCAAGAAAATGGAGTTCAGATTTAGTTTTCAAAGGTGGGACAGCTTTACAAAAAATTGGTATGATAACTAGATTCAGCGAGGATCTAGACTTTACTGAGGAAAGAAAGATTTCTCCAAAGGATATATCCGATTCTTTGAAAAAAGCTATAGAATCGTATAATTATCCTGTCGAAGTCGATCGTTTTACAGACGAGGAGATAACTGCTGGTTCTAGGATGAAGATAGAAGGTCCTCTATATAGGAACAATCGAGGTGTTTGCTCAATCAGGTTTGAAGTTAGTAGAAGAGAAGAGGTACTGTTGAAACCTCATTCTGAAGAGATAGATCCACCATACAAAGATGTTCTTCCTTATGTGATCAGGGTCATGGATAGAGATGAGATTCTATCTGAAAAAATTCGAGCCATTTTAACCAGGGATAAGGTTAGAGACGTTTATGATGTCTATAAATTGATCGAAGATGGGGCAGAACTGCGTAAAGAACTGATAAATAAAAAACTACAATTCTATGATATGACATTAGATAAATCAGAATTGATCAAAAGGTGTAAGGAACTGAGTGTAAGATGGAACGAAGATTTAGAGAGCCTTATGAAGCGAGTTCCACCTAAAGATTCTGCTGTTAAAACTGTAATAGAGGAAGTCAAATCTTCTTTGTAATTATTAGATGTGGTTGCTACATTTTTTTCAATAACCTAATTTAAAATATTTGAAAAAATTACTTACCAGTCAACTCTTCCTTTATATACTTCCACATCTGCTTTATATCTATGGTATCCCAGATGAAGTCCCAATCGCTTTTCTTGAACTCGTTTATCAGATACAGTATACCTAGATATATTCCTAGTACAAGAAGAGAGTAACCTATCAGGTGATAGAATCTTACTATCGGCTGTACTTGTATCTTCAGTATGGTAGCAGTCAATCCAGCTATCAGTGCTGCTAAAATGTGGAGTACGACCTTATGGTTGGGAAATACATCAGCTTCTCGTTTTGAGATTATGAACGATGAAAAAGTGATTATAAGACCTGCTGTGAGGGTTGCTAGGGCTGCGCCTACCTCTTTTAAACCGAATAGTGGGACACCGAATATTGAGCTAGGTATCAGCAGAATGTTCAATATCACGTTGATCGTGTTTCCGAAAATAGATATCTTCGCCCCGAGTTTTGGTTTATTGATCCCACCGAATATGTTCCTGAATGGTGTAGAATAGACCATGAAGAAAGCGTTTATCGATAGGATCCTCACAACAGGTACTGCCGGTAACCACGAATCTTTCAGCATTATGTGGATCATATCAGTGGGGAAGAAGAGTATGAATACTATGACCGGTGAAACGAAGAGCGATAAGTATCTTGACGACTTTTTAACAACTTCCTGTATCTTATTCCAATCTAAATTTGCATGATGTTTCGATATCGTTGGAAACATCACCTGTGAGACCGCCATGGATATTCCAGTTATGATCCCAGCCATCTTGACTCCTGTGGCGTAGTTCGTCACGTTGGTCGAACCCCAGAACAACTGGATCAGAACACCATCGACTTTGTTACCCAGATTGCTTACCCAGCTGCTCATGAATGATGGAAGACCGAAGGTCCAGTAGCTTTTGATGGTTTTTAAGTTAGGTTTTTTGATCCTGATATCTTTGAGTAGGAACACTGCTAATAATGCCATCAATAAAGCTCCCGCTACATATGTGAAAGCCAGTTCAACAGCCTGTCCACCGGTGAAAACGATGAATATTATGAATATCGTCGGTACAGTCTGATCCATGAATTTAAGGAGCTCTGCTTTGGCTATCATCCCCTTACCAACGAATGTCTGTACACCTACCTTTCCCGCCTGTTTGATGACGAAGAAAAGTAATATTATGTAGATGATGGTCTCGTGGAGTGGACTCTGAAAACCTCTATCTAAAACCTGGGTCCAGAACAGGAGACCGATGAAGACTACAGCCACCATGACGATGGTAGCCGCTGTTTTCAAAGAGATGTAAGTTCCCATACATTCTCCCTCATCTCTTCCTTCTGATATCCTTTTGACGTGGGCGCCATCGAATACGGTGGAGATGAAGGCGAACAATCCAACGAACCAAACAGCGAAAGAGACCATGCCGTAGTAGTAGCGGCTGTTGGTCATGAATCGAGCTATGAAAAAGAGTCCAACGTAACCTGTTGAATAGGCGACGAGGTTGTTTACGAAGGTAAGGAAACTCTTTCTACTCAGCATTTAATTATTGTAAAGTGAGAGTAATATTTAAA
>CAYSTL010000164.1:0-3207 GCA_964433785.1 uncultured Thermoplasmata archaeon | reverse complement strand
CCACACTCACCAGTGTGGAGGCTGTTGGAACGAAGTTCCGACAAGTAGCCGGACTATCCGCAATGGGCTTTTGCGCATGAGGACCTAAAGGAATCGTTAATTCCTTGAGAGATACCTCGGCAGATTGAAAAATTACAGCGGTCAAATCAAACTAAACGTATTATTTAAGAGTTGAGATTTGAGTTAAACCGTTAAATTTTATAATAAGGTTTTGATGGTGGATGGATGCACAAAAGAATGGTTGGTAAGGCTGTAGCTGTGATTTTAATTTTATTCATTTCGATTGCTGGCTTTCATTCCGGCGAGACTGTAGGTCAAGAAATACATTCAAATGAAATTAGATCTTTTCCTATCACCACATTTAACTATACAGGAAACCTGACTTGCTATTGTGCACCAGATGATTCATATCAAGCTTTTAACAATCTATTGAAAACAGTGAATGATTCACTTTACATATCAGTTTATGAATTCCAAAACATCCACCTAGCTAGATCGATCTCGAATCTATCTAAAAATGGAGTTCAAGTACAGTTATTGATAGAGTCCAACCCTGTAAATGGTATCAGTTCGCAGGAAATGCATTGTTTAGATATCATGTCATCAAATGATGTAGATGTAAAGGGAACAGATCCAGAGGTTTTTAAGTATTCATATCTTCATTCAAAATATATCATAGCAGATAATGGATCAGTACTGATCTCTTCTGAGAATTTTGGATATACTGGATATCCTATCGAACAGTCGTATGGTAATAGAGGTTGGGGCGTAATAATAGATAACTATGATACTGCAAAATATTATTCAGATCTATTTGATCATGATTGGAACAATTCAAAAAACATAAACATATTTTCAAAAAGTACTCATGAAACCATAAAAAAAGGTGGATATACTCCTGAATTCGAATCGAAGATATTTAATGGAGACATGAAGATCAAACCAGTGATAGGCCCAGATCATTCACTATCAAATAGTTCTATTTTAAAAATGATCGATAAAGCTGAAGAGCAGATATGTGTCCAGCAGTTTTACATAGATGACTGGGGAAAAAATCCATACATCGATGCACTCATTGATGCTGCTGAAAGAGGCTGCGAAGTAAAAATATTGCTGGATTCTACTTGGTACAATGTTCAAGAAAAAGAAAAGGATAATGATGATTTTGTAGAATACATCGATAATTACTCAGAAAAAAATGATCTCGAAATCAAATGTCGACTTATCAATGTGTATCATGGGTTCAGCAAAACCCATAACAAAGGTATGATAGTGGATGGAGAAAAAGTACTGATCTCAAGTATAAACTGGAATCTACATTCCATAACAAGTAACAGGGAAGTTGGAGTAATTATCGAGGATCAAAACGTAACAGAATATTTCAAAAACGTATTCATCCATGATTGGGATGATGATTTGATCAAACCTATCTCTGAGGCTGGATGTGACAAAGTTGTTAAAACTGGTCAAAAGGTAACATTCAACGGAAATAAAAGCTGGGATGATAATGAAATAAAATCATTTCTGTGGGATCTGGATGATGATGGTGATTTTGAAAAAAAAAGAAAACGATTCAATCATACTTTTAAAAAAGAAGGTACATATGAAATCAAATTAAAAGTCGTTGATCCAGAAGGACATGAGTCGGTGGATAAAGTATTGATCAAAGTAAAAAATGAAAAGGAAAGTTCCTTTAAATTATATTATATATTTATACCGTTCTCTCTTGTAATATTGCTATCGATAATATACTGGAAAAAACACAAAGATTAAAACAACTCAGCAAATCCTCGGTACTGGATCGCCTACCGGTGTTTCTAATATTCTTGTACCTCCGATACCTGTTTTCAATACAACTCCTTCAACATCATCAGTGACTTCACCGATGATCTCAGCGTGTCTTCCATACTTTGTTTTCCTTATGGCTGATATTATCTTTTCTGCTTTAGAAGGATTAACAGCCATCACCATCTTTCCCTCATTACCTATGGTCAAAGGATCAATACCGAGCATCTCACCTGCCGATGTGACCCATGTTCTGATAGGTATCTTATCTTCTTCTATCTCGATCCCGATCTCTGATTTATCAGCCCATTCGTTCAGTGTATTTGACAAACCCCCTCTTGTTGGATCCTTAGCTGCTGCTATACCGCCAACTTTTAGCCCCTCATGTAAGACATCGACCAGAGGGGCAACATCACTTTTTAAATCACCCTGAAATCCATAACCTTCACGTTTTGACAATATAGTGATACCATGGTCCCCTATAAAACCTGTAACTATTATCTTGTCGCCATCATTAAGATTACTATCTGAAAGCCATCTGGAAGACCTACCACCAGCGACTTCAAAATTTTTATCGAGCATAGGATGTCTTCTACCGATCCCGGATGTGGTCATGATCGGTTCATCCAGGTCGTCCTTATTGACAACTTTTGTATCACCAGCGATTATAGGTACACCTGCTTCCTTAGCAGTATCGCCAGCACTTTTCAAGATCTTCTCTAGTTTCTCCATAGGATATCCTTCAGGTATGACAATAGCAGCTGAGATGGCAATTGGTTTTCCACCGATAGAAAGCATATCATTAACAGTTCCAGCAATAGATAGAGAACCTAAATCGCCACCTGGGAAAAATATTGGTTTTACTGTGTGACCATCGATAGTAAATATTATGTCATCGATAACAGCTGAATCATCCAGATCCGCTAACGGTATCTCACCTTCTCCAGAATCTAGCAATGGAAGAATAGTATCTGATATAAGTTCCTCCATCTTCTCCCCACCTGCTCCATGAGACATCGTGATAAAATCCTCTTTTTCCGGGGTCATATCTTCAACACAATACTTTCAGTTATATTATTTTGTTGTTTTTCTCCAACCTTTATATAGGATATACCATATTCAACATATGTGAAACCTGTACATAAAAAGGGAGTGTTGATTGGGATTATATTTGGAGCTATCTCGGTGGTCATACTTTCCTATCTAAAAGCTCAAGGAATATTCCTGATCATCATACTCTGGATGTTGGTACCGGTGTTAATAAAGAAGGTGTTAGATGGTTTAAAAGGGATAAGAAAATAGTCGAAGTGTTTATATATGATAGATTTGAAGTTAGTATTACGAAGTGGTCTGAAAAGTTACAAAATTAAAAAAATTTATATTAAATAAGAGGTTTATGGCCGATAGTCTGGAAGAAATGAG
>CAYSTL010000163.1:0-3277 GCA_964433785.1 uncultured Thermoplasmata archaeon | reverse complement strand
ACGAGGATGGATTCGACAAAGTGCTTTGCAAAGATTCTTTTGGAATTTACAGGACCTGTTTGACTAGCAAAAAGTTATAAGATCAAATCAGAATAAAATCGAGTATTCCGGAGGAAATATATTGAGCGAGGTTTGCTCAGACAAGGTAACATCGACTCAGATCTTTTCTACCGGTAGTGATTCTACCGACTCAGACTTCATCCAGGATCATATCGACTCGTTCTTTCCTCTGTCTGATCCCCACACGGACGGCGATGGTCTCTCGGATGGTGATGAGAGGAACGGTCGTGAATTCAAGTGTTTTGCTGAGATAGATGAGGACACAGAAGAAGAAGAGAGTTATGAGACTTCTCTTGACGATGCAGATCCTTTGACAGCTTCAGAGCATGAAGATGGTGATTGGATAGATATAGACGGCGATAACATCCCGTGGATCGAAAGTATGAGGAGGTTCGATGAAAACTTCAATGTTACCGACGAAGAAGAGAAGAAGAAGATATACAACTAGTCATTCAACCCATACGTTGAGTACCAGGGAAAGCCGATAGTGGAGGGCCTGGAAGTCGACGTTACATATGACTTTGATCCTGACATCGGTACAGGTGCAGATGTAACGATCGAGCTGTACGATCCATCAGGTATAGATTATATAAAGTTGGACAGTGGAGAAGATATTGATAGGGAATATATATCTTCATCAGAGGTGAAGGATTCAGGAATAGTCAAGAAAACGATAAAGTTACAGACAGACATGTATGATCTGGTAAATGGTTGGGAATTAGATCTTACATGCGTAAATGAGGCAGGTAACACATTTAAGACGGGAAGAAAGGTAGATGGAGTGGTGCATGATATTTATGAAGCAGTAAGGAGCTTACCGGATCATTTTATGAATTTGATGGATAATCTATGGGGGACCATAGTAGATAAGGCCTCTGATGCAGCCGATGTAGCAGCGAGGCTAGCGGACAGCCTGGTCGATCATGTGAAAGACAAGGCTAAATCGATGGTTGAATCGGCAATAAGTGGAATTAAAGAAAAGATTGAGGGATGGGCAACTGATGTCAATAGTTTATTGGAAGACGCCCTCGAGGAATATGACTCATCTGGTTCCATATCATCCATGACTTTGAATAAGATAAACGAGAAACTCAAGTATTTATATGTGGCAGTATTTGCGTCTGCGACCGCAATATTGACTGCACTAAATGCTTTGATGGTCTTTAGTGGAGGTGTAGGATCAGTAGGTTTTTTAGTCGTACCCGTTTGTGTAGGAGTGATGATGACTCAATTATTTGATAGTGATAGGACAAGTGGTAGGCATCTAGACGGAATAGATTCTAATATGGGTATAGATGCCATACTTGACTTTTCCGAAGATTATCTAGAGGATCAGATGTTAGAATCGAATTCAATGAATGGTGCTCAACTGACTGATAGCCCCGATCCGGAAGAGAGTTGGGATGTATTTTGGGGTGGACTAAGCGCTTTGTTCGGATGGGAATCATTTTTATTTGGTGGTTCAGCTATCGCTGCAGCGAATATGGATGTCACGGGAAATCTTGGTGCTATCTATGGAATAAGTGCGGCTCTGCTTGGAGTAGCAATGGGTATAGCTGCGATGGTGGAACCCGGTGCTATCGGCTACGTGGCGATGGTATTCGGGGTAGAATCCTTTGTATTAAGTGGGATTACCTTGTATCAGGTTGCTAAAGGTTCTGGTTTATCTAGTGGAGCTGGGATTGCTGCTGGAATTAGTTCTGGATTGGCCGGATTGGCAACATATTTTTCTTTGAAAAGTTTAGATTTGATATAAAGGAAGGTATATAAATGAAAGAACGAAATATTGATTGGTATAATAATGAAATCCCTCCTGATATAAGAAAAAAAAAGTATAAAGAATATATTTGTGATAGCAATAATTCCCTTCATAATTTTATTTTTAGTGCTTATACTAATAAACCCTATGGGGGGATCCCGACTACCAGGAATACTAATGACTATTTTTGTTCCTTCGTTTGTTTTAATAATAGGCTTTTTGAGCAAAAGAAATCATCCATCAAAAGTAGGTTTTTCGATTTATGCAATTTATTTAAAAAGAGAGGATAAGATAGTTAAATCTATTCCATGGAGAAAAGTAATTAAAGTGACAGATGACGGCAAAAGGGTGATATATTCTTCATTATGGCTTTATGGGGCAGGTCTCCCTGAACTATTATTCTCGGAGGCTCGTTTAAATGTATTAGATTACTGGGAGAAGTATAAGGAATACAAGGAGAATAACCCGAAATATAGATTAAAAGAGAAGAAACAGGATCTTAAATCCAGGAAGAAACAGTTGGCCGCAGTCTTTATAGCGATCATCGTTTCGATTGTCACTAATGTATGGATGTATTTTAATACACCTTTCTATGAAGTTATAATAACCTTTGTAGGTGGAACAGTTCTTTTGACTATAGTACTTGTACTTTTTCTAAACAAATATCGCAGTTTAAAAGCAGAGATATCTGAAATGAAAGAGAAGATAAGAAAGCAGTAGGTGTTACTATTATGGATAAAGGAGAAAGATTGTTCAGCAATCTACCGGAATCAAAAAGAAAGCGCGTCAAAATAATTGCGGTAATGGCTATAGGGTTAGGTATTTTAGGTATCGCTCTCAGTTTCATCGCTTTTTTCGTCAACGATGGAATTTCGATATTATCCATTCAAGGTTTATTGTTTGGATCAACGGGAGGATTTTTTGGTTTGAATGCTTTATCTAGAGAGTTCTGTGTATATGAAAATGGAATACAATTGCCAAATACGTTTTGGAAAGAATTTTTCACTTTTGAGGAAATAAAGTATATCGATCTGAATATGTCCCCTCAACAGGCGAATTGGGAGATAGAGATCAGACTTGAGTCAGAGGAAAAGCGAACATACAAGAAAGAAAAAATGGATGATTGGGACGAGTTCGTAAGATTGAGCGAGGAATTTTTACAGGAGAAAGTGGAGATTATAGGTTTAGAAAATTAAGATGCAAAAGAAAGAAGTGGATGAATAACTTTTTCAGCAAGCTCTCTAATTGGGATGACGGTGACGTGAATCCGACGATGCAAGCCGGCACGGAACTCATAATGTCTTTCATGAAGCAGGAAGATAAAGCGGAGCAGGTGACCGACGTATTGGAGCGAGTGAAAAGCTTCATCGAGCTGTTCCAGGAGTACGTGAATCCAATAGGTGTGATAGAGAATTTTTTGAACGCAATGGGGGAACAGCAATAAATTGAATCGAAGAT
>CAYSTL010000162.1:0-3284 GCA_964433785.1 uncultured Thermoplasmata archaeon | reverse complement strand
CCGTTCAATGGATGTCTTTTAAAACTGACCCTGAAAAATTGGATTCGTTAAGTATAAGTGATGTTGAAGTTTTGGATAAGTTTACTTCTCATCGATCACTGTATATCGGTGCTCATACTGGTAATGATTTCGAGATCGTTGTGAGGGATTTTGACATCTCAGAGGATGAGGTAAGGAGAAGAACAGATGAGATCGGAAGCAAGATAAAAGAACACGGTGGATTCCCCAACTGGTTCGGCGTTCAGAGGTTCGGGACGATCAGACCGATAACTCATAAATTAGGTAAGAAGATCGTGAACGGGAAGTTCGAAGAAGCGGTCAAGATGTACATCGCTAACCCATTTGAAGGTGAAGATGAAGAGTGTTATAAGGCTAGAGAACGTTTAGAAGAGGATTGGGATTATGGGGAGGCTTTGGAGTATTATCCTAATATGCTTACCTTTGAGAGAGGGATCATAAACCATCTATCGAACAATCCAGGAGATCATGTTGGTGCTTTGAAAACACTTCCTCACAATCTGCTCATGATGTTCGTACATGCCTATCAGTCTTACCTTTTCAACAAGATGATCTGTAAAAGGATCAATCGTGGTTATCCTGTTGATGAAGTTTTGGTGGGAGATATACTTTTACCTGCAGATAAGAACGGTCTCCCCAATAAGAATACAAAAGTAGAGGTTACGGAAAGAAATATGGAAAAAGCCTCTTCCATGGTTAAACAGTGCAAGGCATATGTCAGCGCTACTCTATTCGGCTGTCAGTCCAATTTTTCAAAAGGTGAGATGGGAGATATAGAGAGAGAAGTCATCGAAGAAGAAGGAGTTTCTAAAGATGATTTCATAATACCTAAGATATCATCCATATCTTCAAAAGGCACTAGAAGAGAGATATTCTCTCCTGTCAAAGATCTTGAATGGAATGTAGAATCAGGTGGTTTCAACATAAGTTTTGGACTCAACAAAGGCAGTTATGCTACTACACTGCTCAGAGAATTTATGAAACTTACTGATGATCAGGTAAATAGATACAGTTAGAGCATATCCTTTATCTTGAGCATATCCGTTAAAGAAGCGTCTATCTTTATTTTATTCTTAGCGTAGGCTTCCATAGCACCCATATTTCCCTCTAACAGGTTATGTAGAGTTTTAGGGTCTGTTGTTATAGTTATATCAGCATCTTCTATAGTTCCTTCTTCGAAATCACCGACCTCTCCACCTTTAAATTCAGTATTGTATGAATCTCCTTCCTTAAAATCGACAACTATCGTCCTGTTATAATCTTTGACTTTTTCTCTCAGTTCTTCGTCCTCTTGGACTTTGGTTTTAAATTTACTAACCATGTCTTCTAGTACTTTTTTACCGTCTATTTCATCACTCATTTACATCGACCTAGGCTAGTTATGGTATTGGTCAATAAAAAACTTTTCAGAAATCATCTAGACTTTTGTTCTTTGATCTATTGATCAGGTCTTTACAGGTCTGCCAACTTCTACGAGAGTGTGGTGGTAGATCCCCATTCTCAGCCATCCATGTGTTCAAAAAATTCCTTGTTTTCATATCTGAGGGGTATCCACTTCCTATATCTTGACCTATCTTTTCAGATATTTTTTGGACCTCTTCATCTCTCCTGACCTTGGCTATTATGGATGCTGCAGAAACTATCGGATATGTATCATCGGCTTCGTGTTTTGATACGATATCGACATCTTGGTCTACTTTGTTTTTAATCTCCAAACCGAACCTTTTTTCATCCGTAGAGGCAGAATCAACATAGGCTATGTCACCTTCAGAACAGAGTTCTCGGATGATAGATGCAAAATTGTTCGATTCGATCTTGTTCAGGCTTGTTGATCTTCTTAAAGAATCTATATCTTCGGCAGGGATAACACGGATACAGTAATCTGATATCTTTGTGATCTCTTCGAAAAGTTCGGACCTTCTTTTTGGTGTCAGTCTCTTGGAGTCTTTAACACCAAGTTCCATCAGCTCTACGTCATCGCTGACAATAACGCCAGCTATCACCATCGGTCCGATAACCGGACCTCTTCCTGCCTCGTCTACTCCACAGATCATCGGTAAAGTATATCTTATTGTTTAAAAAGAGTTTTCATGGATAAGTATAAAAAAGACTCTTATTTTGTAATGGTTGATGCGGATAGTTATCAAAGGAACGGTTCAGGGAGTGGGTTTCCGACCGACTGTTTATAGAGTCGCTAAGTCGCTGGATTTGAGTGGCCACGTCAAGAACATGGGGAGTGAGGTCGAGGTATTGATAGATGGTGATGTTGATGAATTCATCCGTGAGTTGGAAGAAAACCTTCCACCTCTGGCTGAAATAACTGAAGTAGATACTTATGAGGAAAGAGTTGATAGAGAAGATTTTGCAATAGTTCCGAGTTCAGAAGGAGAGAAAGAATCATCTACCATACCTGTGGATACTGCACTCTGCGAAGATTGTTTAGAAGAGTTGAGAGCTGAAGGGGATAGAAGAGAAGGTTATGCTTTTACCAACTGTACTAATTGTGGTGCCAGATATTCCGCTATATATTCACTTCCTTATGATCGAGAGAAGACAACGATGAAAGAGTTCCCCATGTGTGGGGAATGTAAAGAAGAGTATGAAGACCCGATAGACAGAAGATTTCATGCTCAGACGACATCCTGTCCAGATTGTGGGCCACATTATACTTTGTACAACGCTGATAAGGAAGAGTTGGGCGGTATAGATGAATTCTGTGAACTTATCGAGGATGGAGAGATAGCAGTAGCTAAAAGCTGGGGCGGGATGCATATCGTATGTAAGTTGGAAAGTATACCAGAATTGAGAGATAAATATCACAGACCGGAGAAGCCGTTTGCCGTGATGATGCCTGATGTGGAAACTGTGTCGGAATACGCAGTCATTGAGCGTGAAGATGTACTCACTGGGCCTAGACGTCCTATAATGATATATGAAAAGAAAGGAAAACATAAAGATCTGTTAGATCTAGCTGCTCCGGGTTTACCGACGATAGGTGTGATGCTTCCATACACCGGTTTACATCATCTGATATTTGATAAGATAGACGAAGATGCTTTGGTCATGACCAGCGCCAACATACCTAAAGAACCGATGATCATCAGAAACAAAGATGCGTTTGAGCTTGACCTTGATTATTTCTTATTACATAACAGGAAGATAGCGAACAGGATAGATGATTCGTTGATACGTGTTCATGGTGATGACTTGGCGATGATACGTCGTTCAAGAGGTTACGTTCCAGATTACTTAGATTTCTTTGAAGG
>CAYSTL010000161.1:0-3303 GCA_964433785.1 uncultured Thermoplasmata archaeon | reverse complement strand
GATCTGAAGGATTTTGATATAAATTACTTCCGCGGCGGTTACAAATTATATGGTAGCAGGGCTGTAGATACCTTCTTAAAAAGTAATAACCTTAATAAAATAATAAGGGCACATCAGGTATTTGAAGATGGATATAAATATTTCTTTGATGATAAAGTCTTAAGCATTTTTTCCGTACCTCAGTACCGTGGTGGTAACAAAGGTGTGTTCGCTCACATAAAAGATGACAACATCGTATTAGAGCAAATGTAACGGATATAAAACTACATACTGACTCATGTAGAAAATATTTTAAAAATAATTAATTACTAAATTGTGTATAAAAAAACTTTATATATATAGCCTAATGTAAGAATCTTTGTTGTAAGGTTATCTCAATCGAATTTAAGTTAATTATAGGAGGTTATATTATGCCAAAACCAATGATCAGATCTAAAGGACTGCATAAATATTACGAAGGGGAAGTTAGAGTACATGCACTACGTGGTGTTGATTTATCTATAAATAAAGGTGAGATGGTGGCTGTTATGGGACCATCTGGATGCGGAAAAACTACTTTATTGAATTGTTTATCTGGATTAGACGATATATCAAAAGGAAAAGTATGGATCGGTGGGAAAAATCTAGAGTCTTTATCCGATAATGAGAAGACAGAGATGCGAGCTATGAACATGGGTTTTGTTTTCCAGTTCTATAATCTCCTTCCAGTTCTTTCAGCTGTTGAGAATGTGGAGTTACCACTTTTACTAGCTGGAAAATCAGATGATGCTAGAGAGAAAGCTGAAAAAGCTTTAAAAATGGTAGGATTAGGTCATAGAATAGAACACAGACCATCAGCATTATCTGGAGGAGAAAGACAGCGTGTCACTATCGCAAGAGCGATAGTCAACGAACCTGACATCGTTTGGGCTGATGAACCAACAGGTGACCTTGATTCTAAAACGTCAGATAAGATCATGGATCTACTCTGTAAATTGAACGACAAAAACGGTCACACTATGGTTTTGGTCACCCATGAAGATAGAGTTGCTCATAGAGCAGAGAGGACACTTCACATGGAGAGTGGAGTGATAGAAAGGGATCATGTTAAGGAGGCTTGAAGTAGATGTTCAATCCGCTGCTCATAATCATAGCGGTGGTTGTTGGTATAGTTCTGATCGATGCATTTCGTCATAAGATTCTTTTTAGGATAGGATTGAGAAACATATTCAGAAGGAAGACCAACACGCTCATCGTTATTCTCGGTTTGATGATAGGTACTGCCATAATATCTTCTTCATTCGGTGTAGGAGATACCATGGACAATATGGTCGAAGGAGAGATATACAAAGAATGGCAGGAAACTGATGTCACTATCTATAATACCACTGCTCAAGGTAATTACCAACCTATAAGTTTAGAAACCTTTAATGATTTTAAAGCTGATATTCAATCAGTAAAGAATGTAGATGGAGTCTCGGGAGAGGTACATGGTTCAGCTTCAGTAGTAAATCCTAGTTCATCCTTATCTGAACCGAATACAAGAGTAATCGGGATGGATCTGACATCTGACCATGGGTTCGGTCCTTTATATAAAGATGGGGATGAGTTCTCACCTTCATTAACTACTGATGAATTGTATATCACTGAAGATTTATCAGATGATCTAGAAGCTAAAAAAGGAGATACTATCAAACTTTATACTCAGAGATATCAACGTGGTAAGAATTATGAAATCAAGGATGTTATTGAAAATAAAGGTAGAGCCGCTTTTGGTAGTTCTAGTAAGATAATAATGTCTCTTGAAGGATCACAGGATGCTTTTGCTCTCAATGATAAGATCAATTACATCAAGGTGACTTCAGTAGGAGGGATCGATGAGGGTACAAAGAACAGTGAACAGATAGCTGACGATATTGAAAAAATAATAAAAAATAATCCTGATTATAGCACTTTAGAAGTAAGAGGTAATAAAAAGCAAAGTCTAGATGATTTCAAACAAGGTATATCTGCATTCTCTGATATGTTCTTTATTTTTGGTACTTTCGCTATAGTAGCCGGTATCATTTTGACCATCAATATATTTGTGATGCTTGGTGAAGAGAGAAAATCTGAGATGGGTATGAGTAGAGCTATAGGTATGAAACGAGGTCATCTCAGAAGGGTATTTTCATATGAAGGTTTATTCTACTCACTAGGTTCCTCTTTTGTAGGAGCTCTAGCGGGTATAGGAATCACATATATCATATTCTTTTTTATGGAGGATATCTTCGCTATCTTTGGAGGAGATATGTCTTTACTTTCTTATTTTGGTATCGAACCTAACAGTTTGATTCTAGCTTTTGCCGCCGGTTTTCTTTTAACCATGGCAACAGTAATCTTCTCTGTTACTAGGATTTCTAAATTGAATATCGTAAGGGCTATCAGAGAGATTCCAGAACCACCAGTATCCAAGAAAAGTAAAAAGATCTTTTATGGTTCGCTGGCAGGTTTGGTTATAGGAGCTCTTATGACTTTTGCCGGTATGTCATCTAAACAATTATGGTTACCTATCACAGGTATTTCACTCATAATAATAGGGATCGGAACCATCTTGAGAAGATGGTTAGGTGATAGGATCGCTTACACTGGAGTAGGTATCTTCTTACTGATCTGGTGGATGGCGCCTTCATCAGTATTACCATTCTTTGAAGGGTATACTTCCGATCTAGAGATGTTCATCCTTTCAGGACTATTCTCAGTAACTGCCGGTGTTTTAGTGATCATGCTGAATGGCTCGATAATAACCAAAGGATTAGAAAAAATAGTGGGGTCAGCTAAAGGATTTAAAGCAGTTATCTTATCAGCAGTTTCACATCCTATGAAAGAAAAGTTTAGAACCGGTATGACCATCTTTATCTTTGCATTGATTATATTTGCAATAACTGTCATGGGTATGATCACAGGTATATTCGATCATAATATAGATAAGATGATAGCTGAACAGTCTGGTGGTTATGACATCATAGGTGTTGGAGATGTAAACCGCCCAATAGATAATATACAGCAGGAAATTAAAAACAGTCAAAATCTAAGCTCAAATGATTTTTCACATATTGATACAGCCTATAGAGGGATGGTCCCCACTAATGAAACTGTAGGTGGAGTAAATCAGCGGCGTTCGATAATAGGCATAGATCGGAATTTTGTACAGAATAGCTCATTCGGAATATCAGATTATGTCGATGAATATGATTCGGAAACCCAAGTTTGGGATGCTGTGATGAATGATCCTTCACTAGTGTTGACTCAATCTCAGGGATCACAGTACACCGCTCCTATGGG
>CAYSTL010000160.1:0-3450 GCA_964433785.1 uncultured Thermoplasmata archaeon | reverse complement strand
AATGCAAATACATGATGTATTCGGATGATACCTTTATTTTAGGTGAAGGAAAGGCGGAATTGTTAAAATTGATAGAAGAAGAAGGGACTATATCCTCTGCGGCGAAAGAGATGAACATGGCGTACAGACATGCTTGGGGAGAGATCAAGGAAATCGAAGAAGCGACTGGTAAAGATATAGTAACAAGCACCAGGGGTGGAGAAGAAAGAGGCGGTTCCCAGCTAACAGATTTTGCTATAGAATTATTAGAGGAATTTGAAGATTTGAAGAGCGAACACGACGAGACTGTATATAAAAAACCTTCTTTAACCGTGGATGGCATAATCAAAAAAGATGAACGATTACTTTTAATAGAAAGAAAGAATCCACCGTTTGAAGGTATGTATGCTATCCCTGGAGGTTTTGTTGAATATGGTGAAACTGTTGAAAAAGCAGTTATTAGGGAGATCAAAGAAGAAACTGGATTGAAAACAGAAATAAAAAGATTATTTGGAGTTTATTCTGATCCTGAAAGGGATCCCAGAGGGCATACTGTATCATCAGTATTCCATTTAAAACCTGTAGGTGGTGAATTGAAGGGAGGGAGTGATGCAGAAAATGCAAAGTATTTTGATATTGACAATCTTCCAGAATTAGCTTTTGACCACCGACAGATAATAGATGATTTTTTAGAATTTTCTAGTGATTAATCTATATCTGACCTCGGTCCCTTCCAGTGCTTCGGTCAAAGTCTCGATGATTTCACCGTACTCTTGAGCAT
This sequence comes from uncultured Thermoplasmata archaeon, assembly GCA_964433785.1. Taxonomy (GTDB): domain Archaea; phylum Thermoplasmatota; class Thermoplasmata; order Halarchaeoplasmatales; family Halarchaeoplasmataceae; genus CAYSTL01. Next base: position 2,690 of record CAYSTL010000160.1, on the reverse strand, counting down.
CGTCATATTCTATCATAAAATCATATTCTCCCACAACAGGATCGAAACCGATTTCTTTCATCCTTTTGATTATTACCATTGGATCCGTTCCAGAACTCTTGAAATAAAGCTCTAAATACAACTTCATATAGTGATGAAATCTATGAAATTATAAAATTATTTTGGTCAATGGTGTTGATATCTATAATTAGAAAGATTTATACCAATCATCTAGAGTCGCTAATTAAAGATGAATAAAAGACAACAGAGAAAAGTAGCCTTAGGACGGATCAAGACTTTGTTTAAAGAGGCTGAGGAGACTGCATTGGAAGATAGACTCGATTTATCTGATCGTTATGTAGAATTGGCTAGAAAGATCGGGATGAGGTATAACGTAACTATACCTTCAAAATTTAGAAGGAGATACTGTAAAGAATGTCACTCTTATTTATATCCCGATAAAACATGCAGGGTAAGAGTTAAAAAAGGTATGTTAGTAAGCAGATGTGATAACTGCGGAACTATAAATAGATTTAAATTCAAGTGAACAAGAGTTGGATATTATGGATAAAGACGAGATAAGAAATATTGGAATGGATATGAAGGCAATCGTCAGGATCGGTAAGAAAGGAATCAATGAGTCTATGGTGGATGAAATAAATAGGCTTCTAGAGGATAAAGAAATAATAAAAATAAAAGTTCTAAGAAATAATCCGATCCAGGATATAGATGAAACATCTGAGATCCTGGAAGAAAAGACGATAGGTGAAGTCGTTGAGATAAGAGGAAAAACTATTCTGATGTATTACGAAGAATGAATTCTTTTTATTTTTATATCATAAGCCATATGATCCATAGTGGCTGAGTAGGTTCTAACCGTCCTTGATTCTATTATTTCAGCTTGAAATCCGTATGAACTAATTTTGTCGACGATCTCTTTTTTTGAGTTTTCTATATCTTCAGCTTCTATTATCTCGTAATAATTTATAGTTGCTTCTTGGTCTATAGATTCAACAGCATGATCTATGAAATATTTAGAGGAATGTGGCAGGTTCATGATGATCCTATCGACAGTGAATCTTCCTGCGATTTTTTTCGCATCTTCATTGTACGGGGTTATTTTATCTTCAACCTTGTTTCGCTTGATATTATTTTCTAGAAGTTCGTAGGCCTCAGGATTTATGTCAACGCTGTGTATCTTTTCAACCTCTTTATTTTTAGCGATCAATATGCTGTATGGACCAACTCCAGCAAACATGTCGAAAATAGTTTCATCTTTGTTAACTTGCTGAACCACTCTCCATCTTTCTGTAGCCAATCTTGGTGAAAAATATGCTCTGCTGACATCTACTTCGAATTCAGCACCATATTCTTTGTGTATAGTTTTGGTCTTCATCTCACCGGCTATATTATTGACTTCTCTTACTCTGAATTCTCCTGAAACTCCTTTATCTTCGAGAACGGTCTTCACATTTTTATGAGCTTTGAGTATAGCTCTGCCTATCTCATTTTTATGGGATTCTAATGAATCTGGTATCTTTATTACAGCTATATCTCCTATGATCTCGTAACTAGATGGTAATTCACCTTTAAAATCCTCAGGAATATCTGCAATTTTTGTGTAATCTGTCTCCTTTTGTTCTCTAATATCTAATTCTTTATTTACTAATGGATAATCGAATTCATCACCTGGGTCTTCTTTAACAGGTATCAACAAATAATCATCTTCCGATCCGATCTTCGCTTTTTTCGATAATAGATTTCTTTCCAAAAGCTTATTTCTTACCTTTTCTCCTTCATGTTTAGGAACTTTCAAGCAAAGCATGTTCAAGAGGTATATTGTATGGGAGAATTAATATTCATCGGTTTAGGACTGTACGACGAGAAGGATATAAGTGTAAAAGGTAAAGAGGTAGTTCAGGATGCGGATTACGTTTATTCTGAATTTTACACCAGTTCTCTTGCAGGTTGTTCTATGGAGGATGTTGAAAGAGAACTTGATATAGATGTAATACAACTTAAAAGGGGAGAAGTCGAAAGTGAAGCAATCCCTCTTAGAAAAGCTGAAGATAATAAAGTGGTATTCTTGACAGGTGGAGATCCTATGGCTGCTACAACTCATGTTGATCTAAGGTTAAGGGCTGAAGATAGAGGCATCTCTACCAAAATAATACATTCATCTTCTATATTCTCTGCAGCACCCTCTCTGTTAGGTGTACAGCATTATAAATTTGGTAAGACCATAACACTTCCCTTCTTATCTGATAAAACATATCCAGAAAGCCCATACAAAGGTATTAAAGAGAACAAGGACCGCGGTCTCCATACACTGGTATTATTAGATATAAATTCGGAAGATAAGGAGTACATGACCGTTAATGAGGGGATTGAAGCACTGTTAGAGCTCGAGGAAAGGATCGAAGATGGATTGATAACCGATGATACACTCATGGCCGGTCTGTCAAGAGTAGGTTCAGATGATCCTATTATAAAAGCTGGTTATCCAGAAGAACTATCAGATTTTAACTTTGGAGAAGGACTGCACTGTATGGTTTTATTTGGCGATCTACATTTCATGGAAATAGATTCATTGATAACTCTAGCAGATGCACCTGAAAAAATAAAAGAAGAGTAATTTTTTAAAAGAGTTCAAATCAACCCAACCTATCGCATTCGGAGAAATCAACTATGATATCTTTTCTTTTCCACTG
>CAYSTL010000159.1:0-3506 GCA_964433785.1 uncultured Thermoplasmata archaeon | reverse complement strand
CTGTCTGCATGACTCCTGATATGTACACGCTTTTTGCCAGCAAGAGTGAGATGTCGAAATATGAAAGAAAAGTCGAAGGAGTCAGGGCTGATCTATTTCAGGACTTACCGCACGAACAGGGTGAACTAGAAGAATTTTTATCAGCCTTCAAAACAGCCATGATGCTTAAAGACTGGATGGATGAGGTACCTGAGGATGAGATCGCACAAACGTACAGCATCGGTCCTGGAGATATCAGAAATAAGGTAGAAACAGCTGAATGGCTAATACATTCTGCAGCTGAAATAGCTAAGTTGTACAACAAACAGAAAGCGGATCTTTTGAAAAAGTTGACCAAAAGAGTCAAGCATGGTATCAAGGAGGAACTGTTCCCGTTGATGAAGATGGAGCAGATAGGCAGGGTTAGAGCAAGAGAACTGTACGAAGCAGGTTATCAGAAGCCTAAAGAAGTTGAGAATGCGACTAAGAGAGAGCTTGAACAGATATCGGGTATAGGAGATAAGATAGCCTCAAAAGTAAGTGAGAAGGAAGAGACTAAGGGCAAAATAAAGAAAGATAAAAATATAGAAGAGGATGAAGATTCGAACCAATCTTCATTAACGGATTTCTGAACTATTTCTTTAGTTTCTTTCCTAATTTAGATTCAACAGATTCTATCTTTCCAGTTATCCTGTTTTCAGCACCTTCCCTATCATCTATGGCTATCCTTGTATCGACTCTATTTGAGTGTTCTCTCATGTGATGATGGCATTCTTTTATCAGATCCATCACTTCATCCCAATCACCCTCTACTATGGTGCCCATAGGAGTCAATTTGTACTCCAAACCACTAGTATCCACGATATCTATTATTTCAGAAACGTACTTACTCAAACTTTCCCCTTTATCCAACGGAACTATTGTGAATTCAGCTATCATCATATCACCTTTAATTAATAGACCTGTTTCAACCTAAAAATATGTTACGATTGAGGGCTAAGAGCATAAATTTAAAATCACTTGACTCAATCAAAGAGACGTGATTTGATGCCGCAGATAGGTATTATCGGAGGAACAGCTTTCAAGGACTGGAAATCTTTCAAGGTAAAAGAAGAGAGGAGAGAAGAGACACCCTGGGGTACGCCTTCTTCTCCGTTGATAATCGGAGATGTGAATGGTACTGAGGTTGTTTTATTGTTGAGACATGGTAAAAACCATAACATACCACCTCACAAGATTAACAATAGAGCTAATATCTACGCTCTTGAGAGAAAGGTGGATCAGATAGTCGGTCTTTCTTCTGCTGGAGCAGCTAAAGAGGAAATAGAAGTCCCATCGATCTCTGTTCCTAAAGATTATGTCAATTTCTGGAATGTTACTACTTTCTATAACGAGAAGATAAAACACGCAACACCTGAATTATCAGAAGAATTGAGAGAAATGATAATCGAAGCGAGTGAGAAGGCTGGCTTTGATGATGTAAGGACTGACGATGTTTACGTCCAAACCACAGGTCCGAGGTTGGAGACCAGGGCAGAGGTCAATATTTTGAAGAACTTTGGCGAACTGATCGGGATGACCATGGCACCTGAAGCCACACTATGTAAAGAAGTAGGACTTGAATACGCATCTATAGTTACGAACGATAATTACGCTCATGGAGTCAACGATGTCAAGGTGGACTATGAAGAGATCAAAAATACAGCTAGAGAAAACTGGTCCAACGTTGAGAAGATATTGAAGGAATTTTTGGAGATGATCTAGATGAGCTTGGTTATCAAAAAAGCTGAGATAATCGACAGAGAAGGTAAGTACGATGTTTTGATAGATGATGGTAAAATCCAGAGTATAAGTGAAGAAGAAGATGGAGATAGGGTTTTAGAAGCTGATGGAAAGTATCTGTCTCCTGGGTTTGTGAACACACATACACATGCCGCCATGAGCTTGTTCAGAGGTTATGCGGATGACCTACCTCTTCAGAAATGGCTGCAGGAAAATATATGGCCTTTAGAAGAGAAGCTTACTGCTGAAGATTGTTACTGGGGTACTAAATTAGCCTGTTTAGAGATGATAAAGACAGGTACTGTTGCTTTCAATGACATGTACTATTTTATGGAAAAGGTAGCTGATGCAGTCGACGAGATGGGTATGAAGGCTACGCTTTCTTACGGATTTGTGGATCTTGGTGATGAGGAAAAAAGAGAATCTGAGAAAGAAAAAACCATAGATCTGATCGATTATTTGAGTGGTTTTGATAATATCGAACCAGCGTTAGGTCCACATGCTGTGTATACCGTTTCTAGAGAAGGATTGGAATGGTGTAGTAAATATTCAGAGAAGAATGATATCCCGGTCCACTTTCATCTAGCTGAGACTGAGCAGGAATTGGATGATTTTAAAGAAGAGCATGATGATAGTTTGGTAGAATATTTGGATGATATCGGCATGGTCAATGATAAGCTGATCGGTGCTCATGGAGTTTGGCTGGAAGATGAAGATTATGATATATTACAGGGATCAGGGGTAGTGATAAGTCACAATCCTTCATCCAACATGAAGTTGGGCGTTGGAAAACCATTTGATTATCCTAAGTTCAAAGATGTTATGATCACATTGGGTACCGATGGATGTGCTTCTAACAACAATCTGGACATGTTGGAGGAGATCAAGATCGCTAGTTTACAGCAGAAGATGAAAGGTGATCCGACTGTACTTCCTGCTGAAGAGGCATATAAGATGATCACCGAATACGGTGCTGAAGCTCTTGGTACCGGTGGTGGAAAGGTCGAAGAAGGAAAGGCTGCGGATCTAATATTGATCGAAAAGAACGTAGAAGCGGTACCTGGTCATAACCCTGTTTCAGACTTGATATATTCGATGAACGGTTCTTCCGTGACCGATGTGATAATAGACGGAAAAATAGTTATGAAAGATAGGTATGTAGAAGGAGAAGAAGAGATAATGAAGAAAGCCAAAAAGACAGCTAAAGATCTGGTCCAAAAGGTGGAATAGATGCTTGAAAAATTGAAACAATCTGTAAAAGAATGTCCAGTAGTGGAGATGGATGATTACTATTACTTCGTACATCCTTTGTCGGATGGATTACCGTTAGTTGAACCGGAACTGTTGGAAGAAGTGGTAGATACTGTTATGGAAAACTGTAATCTTGACTGTGATTACATCTTAACAGCACAATCTATGGGTTTTCCTCTCGGGGCTGCACTGTCTATGAAGACCGGTATCCCGTACAAGTTCATACGTAAAAGAAAATATGGTCTTGAGGATGAAGTATCTATAAATCAGGTGACTGGTTATTCCTCTTCCGACATGTATCTTAACTTTGTAGAAGAGGGAGATACAGTTTTCCTGATCGACGATGTTTTGAGTACCGGTGGTACTTTGAGATCGATACTTCAAGCTTTAGAAGAGATCGGTGTAAATGTTTGTGATGTAGTTGTGGTTTTCGAAAAGATAGGTATCAAAGAAGAGTTGGAAGAAGAATTCGGAGTAGATATCAAATCTTTGCT
>CAYSTL010000158.1:0-3556 GCA_964433785.1 uncultured Thermoplasmata archaeon | reverse complement strand
TAAAAAAATTTATATTAAATAAGAGGTTTATGGCCGATAGTCTGGAAGAAATGAGATAAGTGTGACCTATGGTCGGAAATTCCCACGGTAAATCAAAAGATAAAACTAAATCTTCTGATACTTTAGATGGAACTTTATCAGAATCGCAAAAAGACCTGAAAGATAAATTAACAGATTTTGAAAATATTGATGAATCCATAGCAAAATCTTTGATCAACTCAGGATTCAATACTTTGAAATCGATAAGGGACACTTCGATATCAGAATTGATGAATACGGCAGGAATAGCCGAACAAGAGGCAAAAAAGATAAAGGTAGAAGTTAGAGACTTCTTAAAACAGGAGGATAAAGAAGAGACCGATGATGAACTACAACAGTGGCTTACAGGAGAAACAGAAAAAGAGCTGGGAGGAGTTTTAGACGAGGAAATAGAAGCTGCTAAGGAAAACGATCCTTTGACTTCTGAAAGTGTCACAGAGGAAGAAGATGTTACTGCTCTAAAAAATTGGTTATCTGGTGAAGAAGAATCCTTCTCTGAATGGCTAGGTGAAAAGAGTTTTGAAGAGGAGAAACAAGAACTCAAGGAAGAGCTAGAAGAAAGAGAGGAAGAGATCGAAAGGAAAGAAAGTGAACTCGATGAAAGGAGAAAAGAAATAGAAAATCTAAAGAATACCTTTAAAGAAAAAATTCAAAAAATAGAAGAGGGAGAATTCGATCCTGAGGACCTGGTCGAGGAGAACGCTGAGTTGAAAGAAAGGATCAAGGAAAAGGAAGAAGAGATCGAAGCACTCAGAGAGAAAAAGAAGGATGTTGAAAAAGAGATAGACGACATAAAACAAGGCAGCGTTGCTATGGTGAAATATCTCAAATCTCAACTCAAACAAAAAGAGGGAGAGGCTTCAGAGGACCTTAAAAAGGAAAATGAAAGGTTGAGAAAAGAGATAGAAGAATTGAAAGAAAACCAACCTGTTGGGGAGATAGAGGATTCCGAGGTCCAAGAACGTATAGATGAATTAAATGATAAATTAGAGGAAAAGGAAGAAGAGATAAAGGATCTGAACGAAGAAATAAGATTCAAAGAGGATACCATAAACGACCTAAGAGAAAAACTTGAGTACAAACAGGATGAACTTAATCAACGTGAAGAGGACTTACAGTACAGGGAAAAGAAGCTGAGAAAAGAAAAGCAAGAACTTCAATCTTTAAAGGAAGAGGTCGGTGGCACTACAGAAAAAGAGAGAAAAAGACAGCTTGAAGAACTGGAAGAAGAGATCAATAGGAAGGAACAGGAACTCAAAGCAAAAGAGAAGTATATCGATCAGAAGGAGAAGGAACTGAGAGCAAGAGAAGAAGACCTTATAGATGAAGAGCTTGAAGAGAGACAGGAAGAGATCTTACAGGAGATCGAACAGGAGAAATGTAAAACTGGTACGACAAGATTGGATGATCTATTGTTAGGCGGTATTCCTCTCGGTTCAAACGTTTCTATTTATGGACCACCTCACGTTGGAAAAGAGATTTTGGTCAACTCATTCGTAGCTGAGGGCTTAGAAAAAGGAATACCAGCGATCTGGGTGATCACTGATAAAACCGTAGATGATATCCAAGAAGAAATGAAGTACATGCTTCCAACCTATGAAGAGTATGAGGTTAGAGGTCTCGTTTATTATGTAGATGCTTATTCTGTGAGTATGGGGGAGACGAAAGAATCAGAAAAGGAGAAAGATTACATCACTTATGTCGAGGATCAATCCGATGTTAAAAAGATCACCGAAGCAGTTGATAAGTATGCTGAACAGTTGAAAGAAGATCATAGATATTATAGGATGGCTTTCGAATCAGTATCTACCATAATAGCTTATCTAGATACCGCTACAACATTCAGAATACTTCAACCATTTGCTGGGAGAAGAAAGAAAGACAACGCAGTTTCACTATTCACTTTAGAGAAAGGTATGCATACTGAGCAGGACATATCTATGCTCGGCCATATAATGGATGGTGAGATCAACTTCAAAGTTCAGCAGCTACAGAACTATTTAAGGGTCGAAGGTCTTGGCGATGTACAGACCAGAGATTGGGTAAAATATCAAGCGAGTAAAACTGGAATCACAATGGGTTCTTTCTCACTCGATACCATAAGATAAGGGTTGATAACCTTGGATATTGTTGAGATTTTAGGAACAGCTGTTCCTTTGATTATGTTACCCGTTTTATCTGTATCTCTATTGATCTTTTACCTGCATAAGAAGGAATTTTTGAAGAAGACCGGTTTTCATAAGCCAGAGATAGGTTTGATACTGGTGGGGTCGTTTTTTGGACTGGTTGCAGATGTTCCATTGATCGTTTCAGATGATACCTTGTTGAATATCAATCTTGGAGGCGCTTTGATCCCGATAATTGTATGCGGGAGTCTGATCTATAGGAAACGATTGAAAATATGGAAATTGATCGTGGGTGTATCTATCGTAAGTGTTGTAGCTTACCGAATCACTAGATATGAACCATCTCTGGGTATAGTGGCTGAATTCCCTGATTTTTTAGTACCATCTTTGCTGGCTCTGTTTATAGCAGTGTTGTTGGGATGGTTCACAGATGATGACAAATATAACCAGGTCCCATACACATATACATTTGCTGTTTTGGGTAATCTGATCGGTGCTGACCTGGTTAGGATACCTCTGCTTGTAGACGAAAGTATAATGGGTTCTATAGGTGGTGCCGGAGCTATGGACCTTGTTTATTTATCTGGGTTGATCGGTTCACTTCCACTTATCTTTTTATACTACTGGTCAGAGCCCTTGCACCAAGAGAAAGACCTGGTCTCAAGAAGTAGAGATAAGATCGATGATGGAGAGTTTGAAGAAGGTCACATATTGATCTATAGAGCAGTCAAAAATGAATTAAATAAAGCTAGAAAACTTCTTAAATACATCTCTCCAAACCCATTCTATGATGCAATGGAATTTAAGGAAACTGAAGTCTTAAAATATCTTAATTTCCATCCGTACGTGATATTTGACTTCATATCTTTTAAAAGCAGAAAAAAAATCAAATCCAAACAACAGGCTGAAAAAGATTTCCTGACCGGCAGATTGATAAAAAATGGGATAGAGAAATACATTGATGAGAAGGTTAACAGTTTATCATCTAGAATTGTTGCTTATATAATAGATCTTATAATCATAATAATACCCATCTTCGTGATACTATACTACCTCTTACAGCAGGGTATAATCGGTATCGAGATCGTTTCAGGGACTCCTACTTTCAAAGGTAGGACCGTTCTATTTGCTATATTATCTTTGAGTATATCTATACAGTTCCTTTATTTTACTATACTAGAGTGGCTTTTAGGGGGTAGTTTAGGAAAATTGCTGTTAGGATTACGAGTAATGGACGATGATTTTGAAAAATTGAGTTTTATACAGAGCGCTGCTAGAAACGCTGGTAGGTACGCAGACATGATGCTTTTCTTTTATATAATAAGCATAGTACTGATCATACATAGTTCTGAGGATAAGAGGATCGGCGACCATATAGCTGGTTCTAGAGT
>CAYSTL010000157.1:0-3572 GCA_964433785.1 uncultured Thermoplasmata archaeon | reverse complement strand
CTCCGACTATGGTATGTCCTATGTAGTTCGAAAGATATGTTTGGAAATACGAAAAAAGCCAGTATGCACCGTATGCCAGTATCATGAGGATAAATATGAACGTTAAACCCGCTATATCACCTTTCATGATATATTCATCTATAGCTATCTTTATCAAAAATGGTCCTGCTAGACTAGCTAGGGTCATCATCAACATAGCTGAGATTGACAGGAACAGCGTCTTTTTGTGCTCTTTTAGATATTTGAATAAAAATTTCAAAGCTCTTTTATCCAACTTCTTGATAGAAAAATCTTCTTCACTGTCGGATCGTATTCTCCTTCCAAACCCACCTCTCATCTAGCTCCACCTCCCTCACTCTCATCTTTTAACACTTGGTGATAGATATTCCTGTAGAAACCATCCTTTCTCTCTATCAGTTCTTCATGTCTTCCTTTCTCGACGATCTCCCCATCTTTCAGTACAAGGATCTTGTCTGCATTTTGAACGGTCCATAACCTGTGGGCTATAACGAATGTTGTTCTATCTTTTATTACCTCTTCCATAGCTCTCTGCATCTTAGCTTCTGTTTCAGCATCTACGCTGGAAGTGGGCTCATCGAGTATGAGTAGATTTGGATCGGTCAGCAGCACTCTCGCCATCGCCAGTCTCTGCTTCTGTCCTCCTGAGATGTCAACTCCTCTTTCACCGATAGGTGTTTCATATCCGAGTGGTAACGATTCTATAAAATCATGTATCTGTGCTATTCTAGCACATCTCTTGATATCATCTATATCAGCATCAGGTCTACCGTAGGATATATTCTCTTTTATAGATGCGCCAAAGAGAAACGTGTGCTGTAGAACTATCCCCACCTGCTTTCGCAGACTATCGATGGTCACTTTTTGGATATCATGATCATCTATCAGTATCTGTCCATCATCGATATCATAAAAACGGGGTATAAGGTGCAGTAGAGTACTCTTACCAGCACCTGTGGGACCTACTATAGCGATGGTCTGGCCCGGTTCAACTTCTATATTTATATCCTTCAATACTTGTTTCCCTTTTTTATATGAAAAATTGACATCTCTGAATTCAACCCTTCCTTTAACGGATGGCATCTCATAGGCCTCAGGATCATCTTTAACTTCTGGTTTTTTATCCAATACTTCAAAGATCCTCTCAGCAGCGGCAGTAGCCTGATTGGTAAAATTTATCATCATACCTGTCTGCCTAACTGGTCGAGTAAGCATCGCTATATAGCTGAGAAAACCTGCCAGCATTCCCAGAGAGATATCATCTTGAATAACCAATCGACCACCGTACCAAACCACCAACGCTGTGCTGAGACCGATCAGAAAATGAACGTAGGGCATCCAGAGAGCAGACACCTTTGAAGCTTTTATGTTTATATCTACATAGTCTTGGTTATGTTTATCGAACCTTTTCTTTTCCTCCTCTTCTTTTCCAAAAAGTTTGATGACGTCCATACCTACGAAGTTTTCTTTAACAAGATGTGTAAGCTTCGCGAAGTTCTTCCTGACCTTTCTGAACATGGGTCTAACTCTAGAGGAATACATGTACATGCCGAAAACCATTAGGGGTAATATCAAGATGTAGAGCATTCCTAATCGGTAATCCCAAAACAGCATTATGATCATGATGCCTATGATCGTTAAAATGTTCTCAGAAACGAAAGTACTGACCCTGCCCAGAAAACGGTGGAGTGTATCTGTATCTGTGGTTATACGGGCCATCAGGTCTCCTGTTCTGGATTCATCATAGAACGAGAAGGATAGCTTATTCAGGTGCTCATACAGCTTTACTCTTATATCGTGTATGATGTTCTGTGCGATATATTCCGAGATATAGCTTTTTATGTAATCGAAAACACCTTTCAGTAATGCAGTACCCACCATGGCCACACCTACTATCCAGAGGTTCTTTAATTTTCCATCTAAAATCATGTTGTCTATTCCGTATCGTATGAGCCATGGCGGTATCAGACCTAGTACAGTTGATATTATTACAGCGATTGAGACAGCAAGGATCTTCAGCCAGTGTGATCTTGCGTATTTTCCAAGCCTTTTCAAAGTCGGGATCATCTTGGTATTTTTAGAAGATTTTTTCTTTCCAGGTTTGTTAGAATTTTTCATATAGGGCAACACCTTGCAGATGTTATTTTAAATATTTTAGTTGACGACTGTAATATTAGGGTTGCATAAATAACTAATGGTGTTTTAGTGGATATGGTAAGTAGAAAAGAGGGCAAGTTTAAATAATATAAACACTAAGTAGTGATTAAAGTGTTTGATATGAGATTGAAAGATAAAGTTGCGATAGTTACGGGAGCGGCCTCAGGGATAGGAAGAGCGATAGCGAAGGCTTATGGTGATGAGGGTGCAAAAGTTGTGGTTTCAGATATCAGGAAAGAACCGCGGGAAGGTGGAACTCCTACTCATGAGATGATCAATGAAAATGGTGGAGAAGCGATCTTCATCGAAACTGACGTTTCTTCTGAAGATGAAGTCGATGAACTGATAAATGAAACGATAGATAAGTATGGTCAGATAGACATCCTGGTTAATAATGCAGGTATATTCCATCAACAGAAGATACATGAATCTGATACAGAAAAATGGAAGGACCTTATAGATGTGAATCTGAACGGTATTTATCTGACTACAAAGAAAGTGATATCTCACATGCTTGAGAATGATATCGAAGGAAAGATAGTCAATATATCATCTATAGCGGGTTCAGTCGGTTATGCCGCATCTCCAGCTTACTGTGCATCTAAAGGTGCGCTAACTAATCTAACTAGAGAATTGGCTGTAGATTATGCCGGTGAAGGAATAAATGTGAACGCAATCTCACCAGGAGTAATAAAAACAGAGATGACTGATCAGTTCACGAGTGATCCGGAAATGAAAGCATTCATGGAGCAGAACACGCCTTACAAACGACTCGGTGAACCAGAAGATATAGCAAATGCTGCTGTGTTCCTAGCTTCTGATGAATCAGATTTCATCAATGGTGAAGATATCAGAGTGGACGGTGGATGGACAGCTAAATAAAACCAAAAATCTTTTCCATTTATTTATGATCTGAACTTTTTTCAAACTAACTTAAATATGTGTACATTTTCTACTTCATCGACCTCTTTCAATTCACCCTCAGACATTTCTAAAATATCCTTTGCAGATATCTCTGGATCTCTGTACAAGAATCTTCCGTCTTTTTTAAGGATCATTGACCATACTTTCAAAGCTTCTTCGGCATCTGGCAGTTCATGCAGGGTATTAAAACAGACTATTTTATCCACTGACTTATCAGCAAAATTTATTTTCTCAGCACTTCTGCAGATCGTCTCTACATTATCATCACTGTTCTTTTTAACATATGATATAAAATCTTTAGAGATATCCACCGCATATATTTTACCATTATCAGCTACTTGAGAAAGGGCTTCAGTATAAAAACCAGTTGCACATCCGATCTCTAAAATAGCATCAGAACTTTTTATATTCAAATTTTTAAAGAGTTCAACAGGATCTTCATGGAGACCTTTGAACCAGTACATGAGATTCGC
>CAYSTL010000156.1:0-3586 GCA_964433785.1 uncultured Thermoplasmata archaeon | reverse complement strand
AAGAAATAAAGGATGATAAAAATAAGATAGTAGAAAAAGCGGTCGAAAACGACAAAAAGTTCATGGAGATGACAGTAGACATAATCACTGACTACTTTGAAGAGAATCCAGAGGGATGTTCTTCCGGAAAGATGTGTCCCGAAGCACTCGTTGCTGAATGTGCTGGATTACCGTTCATCACTGAAACAAGGATCAAGCAGGTTCTGGACATAATGTATCATGAGGGTTATCTGGAGAGAGAGATACCAGAGGGTACTGGAACCCCGCACTATTCACTTAAATAAAACCTTTTATTTTTTGTATATAAGGAGATAATATCGATGTGTGGTAAAACTAACGAATGTTGTGATGATCCGAAGGAAAAGGCTGCAAAACGTATCAGTAAGCTCCAGGGTCTAGCTAAAGCACTGCATTGTCCGACCAGATGGGATATCATAGATATAATTGGAACCGGAAATGCAAAAACAAAGGAGATCAAAAACGGTTTGCTAGATAAAGGATATGATATCACACAGTCTGGACTTTACTATCATCTTTCAGAACTAAGAGATGCAGGAGTGATAGAGGTAGATAAATTCCTGGAAGAAGGTCAGGGTGCACCGGAAAAAGTTTGGAAATTAGCTAAAAGGAAGATAGAGATCGAACTCGTTTCTGAGGAGAAATAAAGAGATGTCGACAGCGGTAGAAGCTGATGGACTCAACAAAACATTCGGTGAAGTAGAAGCAGTTAAAGATGTCAGTTTCAAAGTTGAAAAGGGAGAGTTCTTTGGTTTCTTAGGCCCGAACGGTGCAGGTAAAACCACCACTATAAGGATGCTGACCGGTTTGATAACACCAGATTCAGGAAGGGCTCTCATAGATGGTATCGATCCTCATGAACATCCTATCCATGCAAAGATGAACATGGGTGTGATACCAGAATTTGGCAATATATATGTTGATCTAACAGCGAAAGAGAACCTGGAATTAGCTGGTAAGTTCTACGGCATGTCAAAGAAGGAAAGGGGAAATAGATCCTCTGAGCTCCTCAAAATGCTCGAACTCGAAGGAAGGGAGAACGATAAAGTGAAGACATTCTCCAAGGGTATGAAGCAGAGGGTGAACATAGGATGTGCGATAATCCATGAACCTCCTGTTCTTTTCCTAGATGAACCCACTTCAGGTTTAGACGTACAGAGTAAAAGACTTGTTGTAGAATTGGTAAACAAATTGAAAGAAAAAGGTAGTACTATATTTTTGACCACCCACAACATCCAGGAAGCGAATGATCTCTGTGAACGGGTGGGTATCATCCATGAAGGAGAGCTGGTCGCTATCGATAGACCCGAGAAATTGAGGAACACATTCGATAAAACACAGTCCATCGAAGTATCTCTAGAAGGTGATTTCGATATAGATATGATCCATCATGATCATGTGAATAAGATCGAAAGGTCAGGGGATAAGTTAACGATATTTACAGATCATCCAGACCTGAGTGTTAAAAGATTGGTGAACATAGCGAAAGAGAATGATCTAAAGATAGTATCTCTCAGGACTAGAGGTCCAAGTTTAGAAGAAGCATTTGTAAGACTGACAGGTGGTAATTGATGATGTTTTCTGAGTTCTTCAGAGGTGTATTCACAACAGCTGAAAAGGATATCAAGATATACTACAAGAAACCGCCGGTGATCATATTCGGTCTTTTGTTCCCTTTCCTTATGTTTTTAGCATTTTATATCGGTAGAAAAGTCGACCTGGCTCTTTTCTTCCCTGGGTTTTTGGCAATGACTTTGTTCTTTACATCATCTTCCGTAGGACCATTGGTGACTCCATGGGAGAGACAGGCTGGTACATATGAAAGACTACTTTCTTATCCGGTCAACATAAAAGCTGTCTTGATGGGGGACATATTAGCTGGTTCGATATTTGGGATAGCGATATCTTCAGTGGTTTTGTTCGGCAGCTCATTTTTCATAAATTTACAAGTGGTTAATTTACCGATATTAGTTTTATCAATACTGTTTGGATCTGTAGCTTTCTCTGCATTAGGCGTACTGATATCAGCTCCAGCGACGACTTCCCCATCATCCATAATGATGCTCTCTAGCTTGATAAGGTTCCCTTTGATATTCATAAGCGGTATCTTCATTCCTCTACAACAGATGGAAGGAGCGATGATGTATCTATCATATATCTCACCA
Source organism: uncultured Thermoplasmata archaeon (assembly GCA_964433785.1). Lineage (GTDB taxonomy): Archaea > Thermoplasmatota > Thermoplasmata > Halarchaeoplasmatales > Halarchaeoplasmataceae > CAYSTL01. Next base: position 1,403 of record CAYSTL010000156.1, on the reverse strand, counting down.
TTGACTTATCTAGTAGATTCATTTCATTCAGGTATCGGAGGGAAAAATGTTTTACCGGCTGGAGCAGGGTCGTTTGCTCTTATAATCTTTAGTGTAGTATTTTTCCTACTAGCTGTTCAGATACACAAAAGGAACATGGTAAAGGGATTATGAAATCACATCATTCTTGATCAAAACGTTTAAAATAATCTTAGAATCGTATCTTACGAAATAAAGGAGGAGATACTATTTCATCATATAATCTACTTCAGCAACCTTAACCAGTGCTTTAGTTCGTTCAACATCTTTGGATATACTTTTTGATATATTCAATGCTCGATATAATATCTTCTCAACTCTTTCTTTTTCACCTTTTTTCATCAAAGTTTTAGCGATCTCAGAGAGAGCTTCTACTTTCTTGTAACTCAATGGAAGAGATATCCTTTCTGCTATCTTCACGGAATCATCGATTATCTTGTCTACATCTTCTCCATCATCGTTCTCGATCATAGTTCTAGCGAGCTCATTATAAGCAACGACTTTAGCATATCCTGTCTGTATCGTCCTTGCGATGGATAATGATTTATCTAGAATTATCTTTGCTCTTTCATTATCAAGATTCTCTACAGAAGCGTGAACTATTGTATTTAAAGCATTTTTCTTCTGTTCTCCAAAAGATATCCTTCTAGCGATCTCGAGTGCTCTTATTTCTTCCTCGTTCTTAGCTATAGCTCCAGCGATCTCTGCCTGTGCTCTTGCTCTTCTTTCCAGTGAAAAAACTATCCTTTCAGCTAAAGCTAGAGCTCGGTTTATCAGTTCATCAGCTTTCTCGTGTTCACCATGTTCAGCCTTATATTCAGCTATCCGAGCTAGAGCAGTGGATTTCCCGTAATTATTAGATATGTTCTCAGCTAATTCCAAAGCATCATCCTCTCTACCAACCTTTATCATAACACCGACTATATTCGCAAGTGCTTCTGCTTTCTGGTCTACAGAGAAGGAAACATGTTCAACTCGTTCTACAGCATCATCAAGGAGGATAGAAGCCTTCTGCTCATCTTCCATCTCAGTAAATATCTTACTGATCCGACATAATACTATAGCTCTTGACGCCCCAGAAGATGTTTTTTCAGCACAATTTAACGCTCTTTTGAGCAACGATCTTGCCCTTCCTTTACGACCACCATCAAGATATATCTCGGAGATATCACAGACTACTTCTCCTTTTTCCTTATTGTTGGAGATATCTCTACAGGTAGACAGCGCAAGATCTATAACCACGTTTTTCTCCTCACTTTTCATATGTCAGCAATTTCTCCCTATAACCAAGATGATATTCATATTGAATTTATTTTAAATTTATCTTTAGTAGTAAAAACCTATAACTATCGAAACATTGTAGATTAAAAATAGGTGATAATATC
>CAYSTL010000155.1:0-3587 GCA_964433785.1 uncultured Thermoplasmata archaeon | reverse complement strand
CAGATATATCACCAGCTTTGTCAACTTTCTCAAGTAACTTTGGATGATTCTTGACAGCATTTTGAGGTACCTGAACGAATCTTGCTGGGTCTTTCTCAAAATGACCGTTTCTTTGAGGTTCTTTGATATTATCTAATGTGACTACACCTCTTGCATGATTGACACGTGTAGTAGTTCTGACTAATACTGGTAATTCCAGTTTTTCTGAGAGATCAAACGCATATTTGGTTATCTCCTTAGCCTCTTGAGGCGTAGTTGGTTCGAGCATCGGGATATGTCCCAATAAGGAATAAAAACGATTGTCCTGCTCGTTTTGGCTTGAGTGCATAGAAGGATCACCAGCAGCCACGATGACCATACCGGCTCTTACACCAGCATACATCAAAGTCATAAGGGCATCAGCAGCTACGTTGACACCAACATGTTTCATCCACACCATAGACCTTACGCCTGATGCTGCTGCAGCTGCTGCAGTTTCCATAGCAACTTTCTCGTTAGAAGAGTACTCAAAATACATCCCGTAATCCTTCGCAACTTTCTCAAATGTATTACCGATCTCAGAGGAGGGGGTACCGGGGTATGTAGAACCGTGTCCTATCCCTGCTTCTAATGCTCCTCTGACTATAGCTTCATTTCCTAATAACAATAACTCTCTTCCAGACTCATCGGATAATAATTCTTTCATGTCAGTACCTCAGTTTATAGGTCACTCATTTCCTCTTTTGTGAATTCCTCTTTCTTCAGGAGTTTCTCCCATTCTCTATCTACATTCTTCTGGATCTTTTCCACTTCATCATCAGGTAGATGTCTAAATCTTCCCTGCATCTCAAGATATTCATTTACAGGAATCTCTTCATCTGGTTTCTTATAGATGTTGTAAACTCCGTGTTCTATTTCATATAGTGGGAATGTCTTAGATTTAACAGCCTTCCTTGATAATTCCATCGTTTTGCTTGGATTAGACCTCCATCCTGTTGGACATGGAGCATAGATATGGATAAACTTTGGACCTCTTATATCTGCAGCTTTTTGAATCTTTTCGATCATCAATTCAGGATATCCTATATTTACAGTTGCTGCATAGGGTATATCATGAGCTGCAGCTATCTCCATCATGTTTTTCTTAGGTTGTTTCTTCCACTCTTTTTGTGATCCAACGGGTGTAGTTGTGGTCCATGCACCTTCAGGAGTGGAACCACTTCTCTGAATTCCTGTGTTCATATAAGCTTCATTATCGTACATAACTTGAATTGTATCCGTTCCTCTTTCGATTGCACCAGATAATGCTTGAATACCTATATCGGCAGTGCCGCCATCACCTGCAAAACCTACTACATTAACGTCAGCAGGATCGACATCTTTTGCATTTAAAGCTGCTCTGATTCCGGATGATGATGCACCGGTAGTCTCAAAAGCTGTGTACAAAAGAGGCACGTTTAAATTCCTAGATGGATAAACACCTGGGATTACTGCCCAACAACATGCTGGAATATTAACTGTAGTTTTCTCACCCAAAGCTTTGAGCATGTATCTCATCGCATGTGCTGCACCACAGCCCGGACAAGCATTATGACCCGAGTTCATATATTCTTCTTCTGGTATTTTAGCCATATTTATCCCCTCCATTTATGTTGATCTTTCTTTAAATCGACCCATTCAACTTCCTGGTCTAATCCATTGTCCTGTAGCTTTATTGAATCTTCCATAACATTTCTTAATATCTTTGGAGTCAGGTCTCTTCCACCCAGACCAACGATATAATCTTTTATTATAGGTTTGTTACTTTCTTCATAAAGTGCTTCCTTAATTTCTCTAGCTGCGTCTCCGCCATGACCGAAGGTATAACTTCTATCAAGAACTCCGACTACATTAACATTCTTTGTTAATTCACGTATCTCCTCAACTGGGAAAGGTCTCATTGTTCTTAACCTCGCAAGTCCTATGTTGTACCCTTCATCTCTTAGGTCATCGATCACATCTTTAGATGTTCCTGAAATAGAACCCATGGTGACCATCAGTACATCTACACCATCTGTCTTGTATTCTTCAATAAGTCCACCAGGATCCCTTCCAAATGTTTCTTTAAACTCTTTATTGACTTCTTTAATTTTGTCTTTAGCATTTGTCATAGCTTCTTCAATCTTTTTAGTGAAGTCCATATACCAATCAGGCATAACTAGTGAACCAAATCCATACGGTTCATCTACATCGATTTTATATTCAGGATCATAGGGTGGTAAGAAATCGTCTACTCTATCCTGATCATATATCTCAACTGCTTCTCTAGTGTGACTCAATATAAAAGCATCTTCTACGATCATACCAGGAAGCATCACATCGCTATCCTCACATATCTTGTAAGCCATGATGATACTGTCAAGAACTTCCTGATTGTTCTCACAGAAAAATTGCAACCATCCAGTACCTTTCTGTGCCATAGTATCTTGATGGTCCGCCCAAACACTCCACGGTGGAGCCATAGCTCTGTTTACATTTGTCATAACTATAGGTAATCTAGCTCTAGAAGCCCACATCAACATCTCGTGCATCAACGCAAGTCCATGAGCAGATGTTGCAGTATATGACCTAGCTCCAGTATTTTCAGCAGCGATACAAGCTGACATCGCTGAATGTTCACTCTCTACTTTTACATATTCTGTATCGATCTCACCGTTAGCAACAAAATCAGCTATCTTCTCCACAATTGAAGTCTGCGGTGTGATAGGATAAGCTGCTATAACCTCAGCTTTTGATAACTTTGCACCATAAGCGGATGCATAATTTCCAGTTACAATCTCATATTCAGACATAATTTTCCTCCTTTTCCATTTCTATTGCATCTACTGGACATTCTTCTGCACAAATTCCACAACCTTTACAGTAATCATAATCTACTTCTGCTCCATCATCTTCAACGAAAATTGCAACGTCTGGACAAACTTTCCAGCAGATTCCACAATTTATACATGTATCCTTATCAACAATTGGTCTGATCGTCCTCCAACTTCCCGTTTTGTTCATTTGATCTGAGGGGCAATCTGCTATTGGCGTCAATGGTAGATCTTCATGATCTTTTGGATTTACACAGATCCTTTCTTCATCATGTGGTATTTGATCACTTTCTGGTTTGTGTTTCTTCTCTGTTTTGATCTTTGATCCATCCACTCCTTCACTTAATTCCTCATAAGCTTGTTTTGCGGCTTCTGAATTTGCCTTGTTTTTAGCAGGAGCGTGTTCTAAGATTACATCAGCTAAAGTATCGATTTTTACCATGCCTGTTGCTTTGCTTACTGAACCTAAAATAGCTGTATTAACAATAGGTGCTACTTCGGTTCCCAGACCGTGTTGAACTGCTATATCACTAGCATCAACAGTAAAAATCTCAGCTTCTGTATCTAATTTCATTTCCTCTGGTTTTTTACCGGTATTCAAAATAATCTTTCCATCCGGTTTCAAACCTTCTGTAACATCGACTGCATCAAGTAACGCTGTATCCAATACAATGACCACGTCGGGGTAATGTATCTTCGATTTGTCCCTAACGACCTTCTTATCAATCCTTGTGAATGCGGTAACAGGAGCGCCCC
>CAYSTL010000154.1:0-3605 GCA_964433785.1 uncultured Thermoplasmata archaeon | reverse complement strand
GGAATGCAACCTCAGTAGCTTTGGTCAGAAGCACCTTCCTTTAGGGAGGTGAGGAGGTCACGATAATGATTATCAGCAAAATTAAATACATCTAAAAATATTATATATATTATGTTAGGTTTTAAAGTTGAAAAACCTATAATCGGTGTCGTTCATCTTGATGCTCTCCCAGGAAGTCCCTGTTTCGATTCAATGAAATCTGTTTTAAATTCGGCTTTAGAAGATACTAATAAACTGATCGAAGGTGGAGTAGATGGACTAATAGTTGAGAATTTTGGAGACAAACCATTTACTAAAAAAGTTGACGATATGACAATTTCCGCCATGTCTGTTATCATCGAAGAGATAACAAATATCACTGATTTACCAGTGGGAATCAATGTACTAAGGAATGATTGGAGAGCAGCTTTATCAATAGCGAATGTAATAAATCTTGATTTCATCAGAATAAATGTTTATTCTGGTATAGAGGCAACTCCTGAGGGATTGATAGAAGGTGAAGCAGGCGAAATACAAAGATTTAGAGAAAAAAACAATATCAAATGTTTCATTTTAGCTGATATCAACGTGAAACATGGAAAAGCTATCTATCCTAGAGAAATAGAAGACGGTGCATTGGATGCCGCTGAAAGAGGTCTTGCAGATGCACTTATTTTGAGTGGCGTTAGAACAGGTAAGGAAGTCGATCTTGATGAGCTTAAAAAGGTCAAATCTTTAGTTAATACTCCAGTTTTCATCGGTTCAGGTCTGAATCAAGATAATGTAAAAGAATTGATGACGATTGCAGACGGAGGAATAGTAGGTACTTTTTTCAAAAAAGATGGTGACGTTGACAATTCAGTATCCTCAAAAAGAGTCAAGGATTTCATGTCTGAAGTTGAGCACATCAGGTAGAATATATTTTATAATTTTCCCAAATAAATAGAACTCTATTTTTGATAGTTGGATGGGTTCCATGTGAATCTCTAGGTCCATCTATATTAGAATCAAACAGAAAACTCTGTTCATCCTCCACCAATTTGTCAACTAAATTTGGAATCTCCTCTTTATCCAATTTAAAGTCCTTTATATGCTGGTCGTATTCAAGCCAGTTGATCTTATGTTTTTTAGTAGCTCTATTTATCTTTTGTTTCTGACCCCATGAAAAAAGATTTATATTTTTTGAAGGCCAATTCTTTTCCTCAGCAAGCTCATCGACTGTTTCCTCCACAGTCTCTCTTATCCCTTCTCTAGTCATACTATCTCTAGTTAACTTTTGATCTACTCTAGTTTGGATCTGACTATACCCCTTGATTGGTATCTTATATTCCTTTGATTTACGACTGATTGTCTCTTTTATTATGTTTACTGCTTCATACCTTTGTCCCATCTTCAGCATCAAGTTAATAACACCTTCCACACCCGAGTATTTGATAGCACTCCAGTCACATAGATGCTCTTCCGCCCGAGAGGCCTTCATCGGGGCTATCAGGAAGAAAGTATCAACCCATTGGAAAATAATCATGAAAAATATGACATCCCAGAATATACCACCAGAAGAAAAAAGAATTATCGCTGTGATAAAAGATACTTGAAGAAAAATTACGAACCTAACTACATATGGATGACCGAACATCGGTCTTGATTTCTTGATCTTTAAATGGTGTAATTCATGGGCTACTAGTGCCTTGAGTTCCCTATCATCAAGTATCCTAAGCCACGATTTATCTATACAGATAACATTTCTCCAGAGTATCCCAAACGCATTTGGAAGAGTTTTATCCATTAGACATACCTTCACCTTCCCTTCAATATTCATAGAATTTGAAATCTCTTGAATATTATTTTTTACATCTTTAACTTTGAAACCACCGATACTTTCTTCATCATTATAATTAGATAGTTTTTCCGTTCTCTCAATATATTTATCGGTAGAGTACTTTGAAAAAAAGAAAAAAAATATGAATAATCCAAATGATAAAGTAAGCCAAAGAGACATTACTTCAAATTCTAAAACCCATGGGTTTTGTAGATAAGTAATATTGTATAGAAGGTAAAATAATATCAAGATAAAAATCGATGAGAGTATAAGAAATATTTTGTTTCTTCTCTCAACTGAACGTCGAGCTTTCTTCAGAGATATTACATTCATTTCTTCCATCGTTTTTACTGAATTGTTTGTTATTAGTTAAATCCTTTCTTTATCATATTATATATGATTGGTACTTTAATAAAGAATCATTTAGAGGGACTATAAACCAAAATAATAATTATTCCAAGGTATTCTCTAAAACTAGATATAGATGAGCCAAAGTATTGAAGAAGAGGCTAGTGAGGTCCTAGAAGACGTAGAGATAGATATCGAGATGGACGATCAAGAAATTGAAATCAACGATGAGATAGAAGAAATCATCGAAAAGATCGAAAATTTAGATAAATCCTATCGATTATCTTTAGATGATCCAAAACTGTATCTTAAGATATCTTCTTTATTGTTCAAAAATGGCCAGATCAAAAGAGCAGAGGATTTTGCAAAAAAAGCTTTGAAGATAGATAAGTCCTATGAAGGTTTCATGTTGAGGGGGAACACACTTTATGAAAACAAAGATTTCAAAGGGGCATTAGGATACTACAACGAAGCTCTAAAATACAAACAAGACAAAAATACTTATCTCCACAAAGCAAAAGCATTACGAAAAAGAGATATGCACGAGAGAGCTCTAGAATCCATCGAAAAAGCCATAAAAATAGATAAAGACCCAGATCTAGTAGGTATGTATGGAGATACGCTTGTTGACCTAAATAGGATAGAAGAAGCCGAAAAATTTTATTCTAAGGCAGAAGAAATGGGCGAAAGAACTGATCATAGGAGAAAAAAGGTAGAAGAGCTTATTGATGAGGCTGAGAATCAGTCGATCCCTGAAGAATTCGATAAAATTCTCCAGCTTGATGAAGAATGTATAGAAGCCTGGATCGGTAAAGCTGAAAAATTATGGAACATGGATAGGAAGGAAGACGCTATCGAGTGTTTAGAGGATGCTGAAGAGAAATTAGATGATGAAGACATTACTAATAGGTTAGAAAAATATAAAGAAAATATTTTAAATAAAGTAGAATGTGAAAGATGCGGGGGTACTGGGGAATGTATCAGCTGTGATGGTAGTGGTGATTGTTTGGAATGTGGAGGTTCGGGAGATTGTGTAGAATGCGGTGGCACGACCTATTGTTCAAACTGTGATGGTACAGGGGAATGTCCGAACTGTGGCGGTAGTGGTAAAACAGGCCTATTCAGTAAATGTGAGGTTTGCAACGGAGACGGAACCTGCGTAGAATGTGGTGGCCACGGGATGTGTGAGATCTGTGATGGTACTGGTAACTGTATAGAATGTGGAGGGAACGGAAACTGTGAAGAATGTCAGGGTAGCGGAGAATGTCCCGAATGCGAGGGTAAAGGATACACTATAGAAGGTAGTGTTTTTTAAATATATTAAATAGCAAAATAATTTTAGACCTTAACAAAAAAAGGGAGGGAGGGTGATTATCGTGATGGGTGACGTTTTGAACTATTGTACATATGTGCAATAGCATAATTATTATAAATAATTTACCCATGTTTTATAAATTAA
>CAYSTL010000153.1:1364-3615 GCA_964433785.1 uncultured Thermoplasmata archaeon | reverse complement strand
ACGAGAGGGATCAGTATATCCAATCGTATTCCGCCTAGCATGATTTCACCGAACGGTCTCTTATGTAATTATAATAATATTATATGAATTTTTGCAAAAAGATTAAAAATTTTATATTAATATAGTAAAGTTTCTAATTTTTATAAATATTTACTTAGTTTAAAAATATATCCCCATATTTCAACATGATACAACTGAAAATCTTATCATCAGGTATTGAACATCGTTTATCAAATAATATATTTTATTCATATATTTATTTCAGTATACTATATAGGTTAAAAAATGATTAAAGGATTTTAGTCATTCTTTGAGTCCTTGTTCGAAACCTTCTCTGAATTTCTTTAGTATCTTTTTACTGTCCTTCACACCTTTACCCAAAGCTTTACCAGTTTCTTCAGCCTTTTTATCTGCTTTACCCGTTTTCAAATCTTCTCTTGCTTTCTGTGCAGATATCATCAATTCCTTTAGCTTCTCCCCTAATAACTGTCCAGAGATCTGTGCTTTTTCTTCGATCTCTTTAACTATCTCTTCCTCAGAGCTCTCTTCGCCGATGTTTATCTCTACTTTCTCTCCCGGTTCCTCTTCAACTTCTTCCTCTATCTCTTCAACTTCTTCGACTTCTTCTTCGACTTCCTCTTCATCCATATTATCACCTTTAACATATGATATACGTCATAACATAAAAACATAATTGTGTAGAAATTAAAAAATAAAAAAATGGTTTTTAATCTTTATTTTTCCTGATGACCAATGCTACTGCTGTTATCCCTAAGACTGTCAGTACGATCACTGGTATGATATTTTGAACGTCCTCGACCGGTGATGCTGAAGATCCAGTTTTCAATAGATCAATAGTGTGTGTTGAGAAGTGAGGGATCATGACCAATACCTGTACCTCTTCCGCTCCGATACTGACAAGATATTCTGCACCATCAGATGTGTTTGTAAGGTCTTCATAATCATCGGCTAAGCTGATCTCTTCATCATCGAACATAACTTGAAGTTCTTTTATATCGTCGATGTCTAGGACATCTTTGTATACCTTCAAAGATACGACTTTACCTTCTTCAAGTGTATCAGATGAAACTTCTACTTGGACTCTGTTCTTCTCTTTTACTTCTGTCTTCATCTTCATATCTGAGTAATTGACAGATATATCGGAGTATCCTTTTTCATCCCTGTCGACTACGACTTCTCCACCGACTTCACCTTTTGATATCCCTTTGGTTACATCTTCGTCCATCTCTGAGTCATCTTCTTGATCGGTCATCCTGAATACCATGAACATCTCTTCTTGGAAAGTGTAATCGATAGTTCCGTTCTCCATGCTGATATCCAATGAACTGTTCCAGCCTTCTTCACCTTCAGAGATCGATAGGAGTTTTGCAGTGTGGTTCTCGTAACCTAATATCAAATTAGGTCCATCCTGCCCTGTAACTTCAAGAGCACCGAGATCAAAACTTACTGTCCTGTTCTCAGAATCTTCCGCTTCTACTTCCATCTTCATAAGTGCTGGTGCTACATCGTATATCTTTATCTCTGAGTCGTTACCTTCGAGTTCATAAAAGACCTTCTTGGATTCACTTTCTTCTATGGTCAATCCTTCTATGGTAACACTTTCGAACAACAGTAATTCTGAGTTATTTGTGGTGAGTGTATAATTCTTTATACCGTTTTCCAGCAATTCGAAAGAGACGAAGCGTCCTTCAGTTCCATTCCAGAACCTTCCGATACCTCTTTCTCTACGACGTTCTCTTTCATGTTCATCATCTTCACGTTTGAACTCTAGAATGGTTCCTGTATCCGCGTCTATTACAAATTCGTACTCTTCGGTTTCATTTTGAATCTCTATCTCATAGGTATAATTGTCATCATCTTCACTCAATTCAGATTTCATCACTGTACCGTTGACCTTCTGTAATGCTTTCTTTATGGCTTCTTCATGACCTATCAACTGATCCCAATCAGGAATATCATCGTCATTTTCGTCTGTTTCAAATTCTATCAGTTCACCAGAATATGCGTCGATGATCACTTCAAACTCTTTTGTCTCGTTCACCAGTTCTACCTTGTAGACAAATGAATCTTCCTCATCTTCCAACTTGAATTCTAATATAGTTCCATTGGCATGCTGGTAAGTTTTGTTTATCGCTTCTTTATAGCCTATCAACTTATCCCATTCAGGTGTTTCATCTTCATGCTCATCTCTTTTTCCACGTTCATCTTCATCATCCTCTGTTTCGTTGTC
>CAYSTL010000153.1:0-1264 GCA_964433785.1 uncultured Thermoplasmata archaeon | reverse complement strand
TCATCAGTCTCGTTGTCATCATCTCTGTGTTCCTCACTATTTCCTGGTCCATCATCTTCGTCTGTTTCATTATCGTCATCATCGGTTTCATTATCATCTTGTCTATGATCACCGCTTTCACCGGGTCCATCATCATCACTTTCGTTACCATCACCATCTAAAGGATTATGATCGTTATCTATTATATCTGAAGTATATGATCCTACTCCATTACCCCCAGTTAAAGCTACACTCAGTCCTGACGTTATCAAGAACATCGAAACCAGGACTGCAAACAATAGAGTCATTCTTTTCGCCTTCATCTTATCACTTCATCCTATACACTCCGGTACAGTACATAAAAGGTTTATTTCACAATATTCGAAGAAAAACGGCGTGATATTCATTATAGATCCTTAATATAATAAAATAAAATTCCAGCTAGAACTAAAACCAACGAAACTAAACCAAGAATAAGATAAAGAATCAATCGTGATTCTGATCCAGGATCATATCCCTGATAGGCGTACACGTTTCCTTCTTTAGTTTTTGTAACTATGACTCCTTCTTTCGATATCCTATGAGGTGAATGTACTTTTCCATCTTTATATATGTGATTCCATTTTTGGTTCCCATCTAGATCGAATGCTTTGATCTCATATACATTATAGCGTAGATCTTTAGTGAAATTCTCGTACTGACAATATATACGATCGTTACCTGGAAGAGACATCGCGATAAATTCACTATCGATCAATCCCTGACCCCATTCCAATTCACCTAATGATTTGTTCAAAAACTCTTCACCTTTTTTGTTCATAGATATAAGATATGCATGATAGGTATTATCCTCGTCATGATCCCCTGATTTCATTCCATGGTCTCTGATAATATAATAAAACCTGTCATTTTTGAATCTGAAATCATCTATAACTTCTCCCTTATCAAGCTCATGTATTGTTTCCATCTCACCAGCAGAATCTATTCCATAGATCCTATTACTTGTGGATATATAGGTCGTTCGAGTTTCACTATCTACCTGGATGGTTCTTATATTTTCATCCTCGATACTATTTCTCCACTCAACATCTCCATCAGAAGAGATGCAAAGTATTTTGGATGCTGAATCAGAATTTAGGTACAAAACCACTATCTTATCTTCTACTATACCATCATACAAGATATGACCGTAAGAGATGTAAGAAGCAGAGGGATATTCTTTTCTCCAGATGACCTCGCCTTCTGAAGATAATTTTGTTATGTTTCCTCCTGAACTGTGAGGTAG
>CAYSTL010000152.1:0-3647 GCA_964433785.1 uncultured Thermoplasmata archaeon | reverse complement strand
TATCATGAAAAAAATAGGGATATTGGTAGAAAACAGGCTTCCTCCAAACATAAAAAAACTTCTACTAAACCTTGGAAGGATGCTACACAAAGATTTTGAACTCGATATCATCGGTAAATTTTCACCTCCTCAGGAACTTCTCAACTATTTTGACCATCAATGCTACACAGGTGAACCCAACGTAGAGGGATTCCAGAGGATAAAACAGGGTTACTTAAACTGCAGAGAATACTGCCTAAACCACGAACCAGATGCCCTATTCCAGATAATAATTTATCCGATATATGCACCTATCGTCACTTTTATAGGTAATGATCTCGACATACCGACAGCAGTTAGAGTACCAGAAGATACATTCTATGAGTACAAAGTCAGGAAACACGACATCTTGGAAAGAACAAAGATCCTTCTGATGAACAATCTGATAGGAAGATATCCACTAAAATCCGCTGATAGAGTCATGGTTTTAACCGAATACCTTAAAGATGAGATGATCAAAAAAGGGTGTCCCGAAAAAAAGATCAGAGTAATACCTCAGCCCATAGATACGACAAAATTTTCTCAGGTTGATGAACAAACTAAAACAAATATACGAAATCAGTTAAACCTACCTCAAAAAGACAAGATAGCTTTGACCGTAGGAAGACTGGATAAGATAAAAGGTTTAGATCTACTGGATAAAGCATTAAACAAGATCAACATAGACTCTCTAAAATTTTGTCTAGTAGGAAAGGGTCCTTACGGTAAAATACTAAAAAACAAGTATCCTGATAAAGTGATATATGTGGGAAAAGTACCTTTTGAAGAAGTAGAGATGTATTACAAAGCATCTGACCTTCTGATTCATCCATCTTCTCTTGAAGGATTACCTAATGTAGTATTGGAAGCCCAAGCTTCTGGATTACCAGTTTTAGCAAAAAAAGCAAACTATACAAAAGATCTGAACGTACACACATTTAAAGACGAAGACCAACTCCTATCTCTATTAGAAAAAGACTTACAGTATACTCCTCTACCCGATAAACTCAACTGGGACACTCTTAAATCAACATATATCGATTTCTTCAAAAACCTGATAGATTAACCTACAACCCCTAATTTTTATATAAGTCTCGTTATGTGCTTGACTCGATGAAGGCAGCTTTGATAGGTATAGATGGACATACCTTTGATCTTCTAGAACCATGGATAAAAAAATATGACTTACCCAATCTAGAGAAACTTTTCAATGAAGGAATACACGGAAGATTAGAATCGACTATACCTCCTTCAACAGCTGCTGCTTTTCCTGCACTATACACCGGTGTGACTTCTCAAAACTCTGGTTTATACGGTTGGAGAGAACTAGATCTAAAAAATAATCAACAGGTCAGGATAAACACGAATCGATTCAAAGCACAAAGACTGTGGAACATATTATCGGACAACGACCTGAAATCTGTCTGGTTGAACGTACCTACCACATATCCCCCTGATGATTTTGATGGATGGATGATAACAGGTCTCACAACACCTGACACAAATTCAAATTTCACACATCCACCAGAATTAAAAGAAGAGATACTTGACATAGAACCCGATTACAAGATACACCCGAATTTTTATTATTCCGACAAAAGATCTGATGAATTCTTTGATGAAATCAGCTCTATAGTCCAAAAAAGATACAATGTGGCAAAATATCTGTGGAAAAACAAAGATTGGGATTTTTTCGTTACACATTTCAGGTTCCCTGACTGCATATTACATCATGTTTGGCCTGAAAACGATGAGATCGAAAAGAAGATATTGAAGATCCAAAAAGAGTTGGATGATTACCTGGGATGGTTCTTAAACCATAAAGATGTAAACTTCCTCTTCTTTTCAGACCACGGATTCACGAGAAATGAACATCATATAAACACAAACAGATTTCTCATCGATAATGATCTTCTCTCACTCAAAGAAAATAAATCTTCGCAGGTCAAGAATAGATTTTTGGCATGGCTCAAACAGAAAGGAAAAGAGATCGCTAGAAAATACGACCTGATGCACATCGTAAAAAAGATACTTTCACAGGATACTATAGACAAATTACCTGAATCGAGTGGTTATTCCATACCAGAAGACGTAGATTGGTCAAGATCAAAGGCTGTCGCCATCGGTGCAGCCAAGGTAGCTATCATCTACTTAAATCCTGATATCGAAGAAAAGAAACCCCAGATAGATCAACTCAAAGGTCTATTCAATAACTTAGCAGAGCAAAATGATATCGATATAGAATTCATCACACCAAAAAAAGGTCCCGACCTTTTGATCGTATCCAGAGAAAAGAAGTGGGACTTTTCACATGACCTATCAGCAAAATCGATAATAACTCATAATAAAAACAATCAACACGACCATGAAGGCATATTTTTTGCAAAGGGACCAGATTTCAACAGCGGTCATATAGAAAACATGAGGATATGGGATATCCCTTCTATAGTACTTCATATGTTTGATATCCCTATCCCATCAAACATGGAGGGAAATATCAACAAGGATATATTCCGTGAAGGAAGTGATCCTAAAAAAAGAGATATCAAATCTCTGAAGGCTGAAGAATCAGCTATCTCTAAAGCCATCGGCGACCTGTCCAAAAATAAAAAGATATAATATCATAAATCCGGTCTTTCCCCGAACAAGCTTCTCAGAAAACCTATACTCCAACCTAGATTCATAGAGGTCAATAACAACCAGCATTTAAAGGATATACCAAAATAAGATTCTTCCAGCTTTGAATTTACTAGATATACTGTTCCCAAAAATGTGGACAAAAATCCTATGCCTATCAAATATACAAATTCAAAAAAGAAAGGTACTATCAAGAGTGAAAGAATTCCTATCAGGGGATAGAATCGTGATAGTTCTTTAATGCCAAACTTTCCTTCGTGTGTATTTAACAAATAAAATTCCTTTCTACCATTTTTGTGTTCTCTTTTAACCACTGCTCTAAACGTAGATGGATCTTTTTGATAAGCCACAACGTTCTTTTTAGCAACTATCTTCCAACCCGCTTTTTGAAGTTTCCAGGAAATGTCTTTGTCTGAACTGATCTCATCTTCAGTAAATCCTCCTACATCTTCATAAGCTTCTCTTCTGAACGCACTGCACCCACCCTCTATCCAATCCACGTCTTCACCTTTACCTCTGAGTTCAAAGAATATTTCATTCCAGGCACCGTAAGATTCTGCAGCCCAGTTGGAACCTTTAGATATGGTTACCCCACCGACCCCTCCTATCTCTTCATCCTCTTTAAAAGGAGATGTTATATTTTCTATAAAATCTTCTCTAAGCATCTCATCAGCATCGATATTTACAAGTATATCACCACTAGATTTAGAAAAACCTAAACGCCTCGCTTTTCTTAATCCAACATGTGATAATTTGTATGTTTTTAAGTCGAATTCTTTTGTATATTCTTCAACGATGCCCATAGTATCATCAGTAGAACCATCGTCCACTATCACCAATTCAAAATCAGACACTGTCTGATCCTTCAAACTCTCCAAACAATCAGCGATATTGTCTTCTTCGTTATAGACATTTATCACTATGGATATCGATATATTCCCAGGCAAGGATATCGCTCTGAAATACTAGTTTCAAATATTTATAATGATTGG
>CAYSTL010000151.1:0-3729 GCA_964433785.1 uncultured Thermoplasmata archaeon | reverse complement strand
AAGATACAGGATACTAGGATGAAATCTTTAGCGTATGGATTCTTGGTAGCTTTTGATATGGAATCATCTCATAAATGGAAGTATTCTGAAACAGAAGCACAGTCTGGTGAACATCTGTCGATATTTATCGATGACATGTTGGATTCTACTGGGAAAGAGTATGCTGAAAAGTTACAGCGTTTATTGAAAGAGAGTGGTTCAACCGCATCGATAGTTTTAAAAGATGGTAGCAAATTGAGATAAGCATAACAATTAAATATAATCAATATAACTAGGTGAAAATATGGCAAGAACAGAAGGTGGCGGAGGCTTTCAATCTGCCGCGGGACTTATGCGATACTTTGACGAAGAAGACGATAAAAGCCCTAAGATAGATCCAAGAGTAGTAATGGGTATCTGCATCGGCATGATGGTTCTGGTAGAATTTGCCAAGTGGAACTGGCCATTATAGATCTTCTAACCTATTTTCAGCATCTTTGTTTTCTGGGTTTAGTTTGACTGCATTTTGAAAAGCTTCTTTAGCATCATCGGTTTGACCTTTATCTTCCATCAGATCTCCAAGTATGAACCATTTTTCATCATCCTGAGGATCGATGGATATCGATTTTTTTATGTGGTTCAATGCTTCTTCTTTTCGGCCTAATTCTAGTAGACATTTTGCCTTTTCTTTTAAAACTCTATGGTTATTCTCATCTCTTTTCAGATATTCAGAATAAGCTTCTAAAGCGGGTTCGTATCTTTCATTCTTTAAAAATAGGTCCGCCTTTTTTATATATGCTTCATCTCCAGATGATTCTTCATAGAATTGAATAGCTCTTCCCCAACCTCCTCGAGCTTTAGCAAGGTCTCCTTTCAGGATCCAATAATCATCATCTTCATCTAGATCTTCTAATCTTTCCTCTGCTTCCTGTAATTTTTCAGATTTGATAAAAGCTTTTACAAGTAATTTTTGTGTTTCTAAACTTTCCTCTAGATCAAGTGACTTTTTAATAGATTCCACAGCTTTTTCATTTTTGTCTCTTTTCAGTAAAAGTTTGCCTATATTCTTGTGGGAAATAGGATTATCATGCTCAGCGTGTATAGCTAGGGTGTAGAACCCTTCACTCTCTTTGAGCATATCATTTACAATCCTATCTCTAAATCCTGGTTCAAAGATGCCTATGTCTGTTTTGATGGCATTATAGAAAAATAGGTTTCCAAACCTTAGATATAAAGAGTCTAGACCTTCTGTATCTGAGAATTCATGCTCTATTTTCTCCAATTTTAAGAATAATTGAGAAAAAACCTTCATGTCTTCTTTAGAGAAAAGGTAATTTTCTCTCTTGAATTCTTTAGAGACTCCCATCTCACCTAGTATGCTGTTCATCTTTTCATGTACGGATTTATAATCATTTTGATCTTCTGGATCAAAAGATTCGATCTCTTCTTCTACAGTTTGTCCTTGATCAAACAATATCTCTGTCGGTCTTTCTCCGATTGTGAGGATGGTCTCTGAATGCTCTCTGAATCTGTTTATAACTGGTTTTGAGATCAATGGATCACAGGCCATCCAAAAAATATTATCAGCAAAGGCATCTTTTGCACAGTCAGTGCATAGGTCATAATAATCCTCTATCTCTTTTTCACACTTGATGCACTGATTAGTCATGTTTGGTTAATATGCATAGGTTGATAAAAAGATTTACATATATTTACTCGTAAATTCAGATTTAAACTCTTTGAAACGTTCTTCTTCGATAGCTTTTCTAGCGTTTCTCATCATATCTAGTAAGAAGTATAAGTTATGTATCGAAGCCAATCTCATCCAGGCAAGCTCATCTGATTTACAGAGATGATGTACGTATGCTCTAGAATAATTTTTACATGTAGGACAGTCACAGTCTTCGTCTAGAGGACCATAGTCATCTTTATAATCGCTTTTATCTATCCTGATATCTCCATTTTTAGTGAATATCGTTCTATGCCTAGCGTTCCTTGTTGGGTAAGCACTGTCGAATATATCCACTCCCATCTCTATGCATTCTAAAATGTCCACAGGCGATCCTAGACCCATAAAGTATCTTGGTTTGTTTTCAGGGAATGCTTCTACTGCTGCTTTCGTGTTTTCGAACATCATATCTTTGGGTTCTCCTATAGACAGTCCCCCTATCGCGTTCCCTTCGAAATCTAAATCTGCTATCTGTTGGCTGCTTTGTTTTCTAAGTTCAGGTATAGTACCTCCCTGAGATATGCCGAAGATGTTTTCACCACTATCCCTGCATCTTTTTGCCCATCTGGTCGTTCTATCGACTGATTTTTCTATCTCACCTCTATCAGCGGGATATGGTGGACAGTAGTCTAGACACATCGCGATATCAGATCCCATATGTTTTTGAGTTCTGATACATTCCTCAGGGGTCATATAATAGGTACTCCCATCGTATTCAGAAGTGAATTCCACCCCATCTTCAGAGATGTTTTTTTCGAAATCCTTCCTGATCATCTGAAACCCACCGCTGTCAGTGAAGATTATACCATCCCAGTTCATGAATTCGTGCAGTCCACCAGCTTTTTCTATTATATCTACACCAGGCTTCATCATAAGATGATACATGTTGGATATTATCACCTGTGTTCCGATCTCTTCTAGATCTTCTGAAGTTAACGTTTTGACACCACCTTTTGTAGCTACTGGCATGAAGAATGGAGTTTTTGCTTTCCTTCCCCTTACTGTAAATTCTCCAGTTCTTGCCTTACCATCTTTAGATTTGATTTTGAACATCATTTTCCCTCCATAAGCATGGAATCGCCGAAGCTGTAAAATCTATAGTTTCGTTCAACAGCTTCTCTGTATGCTTTTAATATACGTCCTCTACCAGCAAAAGCACTTACTAGCATCAGTAATGTAGATTTAGGCAGATGAAAGTTAGTTAGAAGCAGATCCATACCTGACTGGAATTCGTAACCAGGGTAGATAAAGAGATCAGTCCATCCTTCATCAGGTTTCACTACACCGTCGTTGGAAACAGTCTCTAACGTCCTTACGCTCGTTGTTCCAACCGGAATAACTCTTCTTCCTTCTTCATTTGCTTTAGTTACTGCTTCTGCAGTTTCTTTATCTATCTTGTAATATTCCTCTCCAAGTTCATGGTCTTCTATCCTTTCTGTTCTGACCGGTAGAAATGTTCCTGGTCCAACGTGAAGTGTGATATCATAGATCTCTACACCTTTTGACTTGATAGTATCAAGAAGTTCATCTGTAAAATGAAAACCTGCAGTAGGGGCAGCGATAGACCCTTCGTCTTCTGCATAGACTGTTTGATACTCATCTGGATCTGATAGATCTTTTTTTATATACGGTGGTGTAGGCATGCTACCTTCTTCTTCCATCAACTCTTTTGCATCTTCACAGCTTATGGTGAACCTACCACCTTTCCCGCTTTCTACGATCTCATATGAATTTTCGTTCAGGATGATCTCTCGACCTTCTTTGATATTGCTCCCTTTGATAAGACATTCCCACCCATCTTCGACCGGACGATGGAATAGAACCTCTACTTTACCACCAGTATCTTTTTTTCCATACACTCTTGCGGGAAGGACTTTAGATTTGTTTTTCACAAGTACATCTCCTTCCTGGAGTAGATCGGGTAAGTCATTGAATCTGAGATGTTTCTTTTCATCATTACCTAGGTAGAAAAGTTTAGACTCGTCTCTTGGCTTCATAGGTCTCTGTGCGATCCTTTCCTT
>CAYSTL010000150.1:1200-3745 GCA_964433785.1 uncultured Thermoplasmata archaeon | reverse complement strand
AATATGGTAGATACTTATCTTTGATCGATTGTGTCCCCTGATTTTCAACCCTTATCTCATTTTCTTATCTAAATCAACACAACCTTAATATTCTCCTATTATTTTTTTTTCGCCTCATAAATATGTAATAATTTAGTCGGAAAATTCATAATAAAATGTATCTAAGAATACAGTCATCCTATCCCAAGATTTGTTAAGATATTAATTACCTTTTTGAAACATTTATCAAAATCAGGCAAAGTTTTCAATTGATGTTTTAGTGATTTATTCCAAGCACTTTTTATTTTTTCTTTATTCTGTCTATATTTTTCAATCGATGGATTAACGTTTTTGATTTTACATTTTTTTGAAAATAGAACTTTAAAATCATCCTTTTCAACTATAGGCCAAAGGTTATACACATCATAAAGATCCCTTGGCCAGCCTCTATCACATAAAGCTCGAAGTTTCTCTAAAGTAATCTCTTTTAATGAATACGTTATAAGATCAGCTTTTAATCCATCCGAATAAGGATTTATCAAGGCTCGTTTTTCTACACCGGTTACGATTACTTCTTTATCAACATCAGTGACATCTAAAATCAAATTGATTAGAGTATTTTGAGACAATATCGAAGTATACCTAAGATTTACTTTCCATCCTGTTTTTACCTCTTTGAGTTGTACTTCGTCCTCAAATGAAATAGCTTCTTCGCGTTTCAGGTAGTCTTTTATATCTTCGATCATCACTCTAATATCCTCCTGGTCCATCCTTGTTTTCATCGTGAAATCTAAATCATCTGAGAATCTATAGTCTTGAATAAACGCTTTACGAATAGATGTTCCACCTTTGAATATTAATGAATCAGTTTTTGAGAACAATGATTTTAAGAAGTAATTTTGAATATAATCTCTTTCAACAGTAGTTGGGGGTACTTTCTTCTTTCTTGATATCATTTTAATTTTATCAGATCTAATCATCTCACTTCCTCCAATTCAGTCTCATCAAGATTGATAGTCAATTTCCATTTACTGTTTTTATTTCCTTTAGCAGGCATTATGGGGTCAAGAAGGAGATAATTTCTGATATCTTTATTTAAAGAAGGAACATCTAGATCTAGCCCGTAGTAATCATTTAGGAATCCCAGTCGTCTAATCACACCGGTATTTCCTATCCTTTTAGCATAATCTACTAATCTTTCAGAGTCATAATCCTCTGTTATAATCGCTTTTATTACTTCAATAAGACCTCCACAATGTTTTGGCTTATCAAAACAGTCTACTATGGTTTTTTCTTTGTCAGTAATATTTACAGCAGTATCTTCAAACCTTTCTTTCATAATTCCAAAAAATTTTTCGGGTATCAGACGAACGATCTTGTAATTTATCCCAAAAATTTCTAATTGCTGTTTCTTTTTTCTAGAAGTTGTCTGCAGGAAAACAGTATTGGGAATTTGTTCAGTAAATCCATGGTGATGTAGTGCACTCCAGTAAGCAATACAGTGTGGATCCACCAGCCTAGAACCAATTACAAACTCATTAACTGTGTATTCTCCTTTTTTCTCCCCAAGAGGTAACTGCATATATTTACCTCTCTCTATCTGCTCGATCCATCCTTCTTTTTTTAATCGATAAATAAATTTCCTCAGAGCCTGATCAGTCAAATCAGTATTTTCTCTAATTTCATCTATAGTGAAAACTTCTCCAAGACCTGATAACCTCTTAGCCATCCTTGTTTTTCTCATTTTTATGCACTTTAATTCCTTATATTGTCCATTATAGTGTATGTTATTGAGAAATATAAAGTTTATGTTAAAACGTATCAAATTTATCATCTATTAGTTTATGCTATAAAGTTACTTTAAAACTAATTTGTTCTATATCGAGAGGAAATAATGGATTGCAAGCATGTTAAATTGAAGATTTTGTAGGATTAAAACAGAATTCTTTAGATTCCTAGAAATTCATGATTTAAACTTCAAAAATCTTATATATTTGTAAATATGTTACATATAATTACATTATTTGTTGTGATAATATGGCCAACTACAGCATACCAAAAATATTTGAGAAGGAGATAAAGGCTGTTGTCGATGCTGGCTACTACTCCAATCGTTCTGAAGTTGTAAGCAGCGCTTTGAGGAATCTATTCAACGAAAGAAGTTATTTGAGGGTGGCTGCAGCAGTTCAATTATACAAGGAAGGAGAGATAAGTTTGAGCAGAGGTGCAGAACTAGCAGATATGAGTATTCCAGATTTCAAAGAGATCCTTGAAGATAGATCTGTAAAAATAGAAACTCCAGGCGGTTCTAAGGAAGAGCTCGATGAAGGAGTAGGAAGGCTGAAGGAAGCTTTAGAATGATACTTTTTGACTCTAATATCTTATTTACATTTTCTAAAATCGAACAGATGTCCTTATTAACGGAAATTTTTGAAGAAAAGATAGCGATATCACCAGAGGTGGAGAACGAAATTTATCAGGGGGCTACGAGTGGATACGAACATTGTGATCGATTGACTGAATTCATTCAGAGAAGAGATATCAAGATACTTAGACCGAAAGAAGA
>CAYSTL010000150.1:0-1100 GCA_964433785.1 uncultured Thermoplasmata archaeon | reverse complement strand
CGAAAGAAGAGATACACTGATTATAACAGATAAACAAGAGATCTTCAAGAATAAATAATTCTTTTTTTATTGAATTTGTTCATCACCTAAAATTACTGTAAATATTGTGAATCTAGATATTCTCCTCAATATCATCATCGAAGTCCCATTCGTAGCTTGCAATTCTTCCCCTATCTGACTAATCAGAAGCATTAAAGGTTTTACCTATTAAGAAATCTTCCCTGTCTTATCTACTACTGCTACATCTTACGTCATTTAAATTATAGAGTAAGAAGTAACTTTTTGGACTAAGTTCCCCCTTACTCCGCTAGTAAAAGACACGAATTTTAGTGGAAGACAAAACCTTTTTGCAATTCAGTTTTGCTCATCCACTACTAATCAAAGACACTGAAAAATTCATCTATAGTAGTGTCTTTGATTATAGTTCAGAAAATTGTGTCTTTTATTATATTACCTAATTTAATTTCTAATTCAATAATTCTTATTTTACTTGGTTAACTCTAAAAATGAAATCAACTTATGCCTAAGCTTAATTTGATAGCTTCGTCAACTTCCTCCATCTTTTCATCTGATAAAGTGCCAATCTTTTTGATAATACGTGAATCTATATCTACTGTGAAGATCTGGTTCAATAATACTACTGAATCTTTTTCTAGATTACTTCCTTCTTTTTTCACTTCTACATTAACTGGATATACTTTATCATAACTGCTTGTCAGTGGGGCAATGATAGTTGTTGGTGAGTACTTGTTACCGGTATCGTTCTGAATCACTATAGCAGGTCTGGTCTTTCCCTGTTCAGAACCTTTCTTAGGCTCCAAGTTCACTACAACTATATCTCCTCGCTTTAACTGCAAGATATCACTGCTCATCCAATACTTCTTTCGAAGCTGTTAACATCTCTTCACTCATCTTTTTACTTTGTTTAGACATCTCTTGATAAGCCTCTTTGAGTTCCTCAGTTTTATCGATGGTTTTGATGATTATTTCACCATCTTTTTCGAAGATTTCCACTTTATCCCCTCCCTTTATATTTTCTTTATTTCTAATGCTTTTAGGGATGGTCACTTGTCCTCTTTTTCCTACTTTTCGGACTTCTA
>CAYSTL010000149.1:0-3801 GCA_964433785.1 uncultured Thermoplasmata archaeon | reverse complement strand
TAGTTAAAGATGATGTTCTGGATAGAGTCGAGAAAAGATCGATCGATGGATCATTTTAAGTTCTTTTCCATCCATTCAAGGTAATCTTCGTTTCCAATCAGTATCTTGTGAGTTATTATCTCAGGTGTTTCGTATGGATGCAGTCGTTTAATCTCTTTTTCCAACTCATCATATAGTGAAACTTTGGACTTTATCATAAGCATCCATTCTTTTGATCTCTCAACTTCACCTTTCCAGGTGTAAGTACTTTCTATCGGAGATGTTATCTGTACACAGGCAGCTAATTTTTTGGATACTAGTGATCCTGCTATCTCTTCTGCATCATCTTTATCATCTATTGTTACAAACACATGTATGAAATCTTCTTCCATAATAACACCTAATCCTGTAGATTTACATTAGAATATGAACATTATGATTTAAAAATTAATTTGAGAATGTCTTAAAATTGAAGTTTGATGGAGAACTTTCAGACCAATTCATCTTTCAATTCATTTATAATCTGCTGATGTTTGCCTTGATCTGCGACAGATTTCTCGACGCAGTTCTCTATGAGTTCACACATCTTATTTTTTGGTATAACTCCACCATTAAGGCCCATCGATTTAGCTTCTTTCTTTACAACAACTTTGGCCATCGGGCCTGCTTTTTTTCCTAACTCTTTCTTTAAAAATTTTAGCTCAGCCATATCCATACCCCATATTTTTCGAGTTTTTGATAATTAGCTTCTGTAAAAATATTGTTAATTTATATAAATTTAGTCCATTTGTGAGGATTTTTTGAAACAGGATTTGAGTATATTAATTACATAATTCCAGATTATCAAATTATAATTTTTGGGCATATATCAAAATTTTATCAATATTATTAAAGATAATGATATATTGCTTGAGTTTTAGAAAAAAATTAGACACTAATAAAAGATAAAATTTTTATAAATTATATGATTTATATCGATAATTCGGCATCCTTATAGAGTTTGTAACAATGACAAAAGAAGAAGGTTCAAAGGTGACTTATCTTCAGGTTTTGAAAAATAAGTACTTTTTAGTTTATAACACGACCACTTTTCTTTCCATATTTGGCTCCACCCTGACTTCTATAGCACTTATCTTACTTGCTTTTGGGGATATCGGATCTATATTGAATGTTAGTTATTACAGGATAGCTTCTATGGTCCCGGTACTTTTGCTTGGTTTGGTCGCAGGTGTATATGTGGACAGGTTCGGAAAGAAAAGATCATACTTGTACTCATCATTAGCTGGGGCAGTAGTTATTCTGATACCTATCTTTTGGAGAGACCTATACACGATCGTTCTTGTTGCTCTATTGTTATCTACCTTTGGATTGTTCAAAAGATCCTCTCATGAAGCGATACTCCCTATGATATTGAAGAGAAAAGAGATAAAAACCGCAAATTCTGTCACAAGGATGGTAACTTCAGGCGGGGCGATCATAGCTCCAACTCTCTCTGTCTTTTTCATAAATTGGTATGGGTTCGCTTTAATATTTTTAATAGATTCGATAACTTCCATTTTGGATGCGGTTTGTATTTATTTCATACCTATCGAAGAGAATAAAAAAGGAGAAAGTAGAGATGCGACAGTAATCGCTGATATAAAAGCATCTTTGAAACATCTAAGAGAAAGAAAAACTGTAGTTTTTTTATTCTCTAGTGGCTTTCTGATAATCTTGATGGGAAGTGGTCTTGGTCTTTATATTTTAGAATATAATGATCTATTATTTGCGACTAGGATACCTTATGGTTATTATAGGTCGGCACTATATGCAGGTTCTTTCCTCGGTGGTTTTGTAACTGGAAAATTTTTCCAAGAGATATCTTATCGATATCTAATGACTTTATCAGCTGTTTTATTTGGATTATCTATTATAGGTCTTTATTTATTCCCATTTGTGTTTTCCTTCATATTATTTGGTATAACGTTTGGTATTGGAAATGCAGTTGCAGGTATAAGTACAGAAGCTGGTATGCAGGAACTCTGTGATCAAGAGTATTTAGGGAGGATATCTTCGTTTTCTCATATAGTATTACAAGGTGCGGGGGTTTTAGCGGTAATTCTTGCTGTACTCATGCTCAACTTGTTCAGTACATCGTATGCTATGCTTATAGCTGGGACAATCCTTTTGATGATAGCTATTTTCATTATGATTTTAACTGTAAAAAATAAAAAATGAACGATTCTATAAATATCTAATGTTCTGTTAAGTTAAGATATAAGGTTCACCAATTTTGATGATGATGAGAAAAAATATATACTCTCCTATTTATTATCTGGTCTAAGAGGTTGAATCGATGCAGGGTACTAGAAATGGGATTAGACTCATGATTTTACTTTTTATTTTATCCATAATATCAAGTTTAATTGCATTATTAGGGTTCTACGATGTGTTTGGGGGTGGTGAGATCAGTAGTTCCAGTTTATCCTCCTTAGGTTCTACAGTTTGTTTTTCAGCTATTATAGCTTTTATAGGATTTCTAGTGTTTTTGTTGGCACTTTACAATTTAGTTAAAGATTCCAGCAATATATCTGCTTCACACGATAGCAGTGTAAAATTGGCTCTATTTCTGTACATCGTAGGTTTATTTGCTGGATTTTTACTTAAACCCCTTCAAACTATATTTTACACATTTGGGGCAGTTTTTCTTGTAAAAGAACTTGGAGAAGACCTAGAGAGAAAACTATTATGGTCAGCTGCAGGTATAAATATCCTCTTTGGTACCACACTTTCGGTCTTTTTATTATCGATGGTAAAACGTGAATTGAGTAGTAATTTAAAGCTATCTATAATCATCTGGTTCATCATGGCTTTGTTATCAGGTTATGGACTCTTCATAATAACATATAGAAGGATAAACAAGAAATTGAGTTCATCAGAATCTGAAAAATTTTTTTCAGGTGAAGAAAATCGATGGGAATCAAACTTAAAAAGTGGATACGAAGAATGCCCTAATTGCGGTATGCATGAAGTAGTAGTATACGATGACAGATCAGCTGAATGTCTTAAATGTGGGTATACAACGATGGAATGGGAGGGAAACGATGAGAAATAATGGTTTTCTAGAAAGACATTGGAAGAAACTTGTCGCTTTATTATATGTCGGACTTATCTTTAGTTTATCAATAATTGGATTTTATGTATCTAAAGCGCCTATGAAGGAGGAATTTGTTGAGGACGATGAGGTGATAGTAAAAGTTAAAAACGAGTCAAATAGAACGATGAACCTGACGGTAAAGATGGAAGGAGATTCACTTTTCAAGGGCAAATTCAAACAGAAGATATCCAGCTTTGGTACTAAAATGGTTGAAGAAGGTGAAATAGCCAAATTCGAGACTCAGGTGGATAGTTCATTCGACAATTTTCCTTTCGATATTTTGGTTTATGAAACAAATGATATGGATGACCCGATAAGAGTGAAAGGAGTTAGGCTAACAGTAGGGTATAAAACTGGTAATCAAAATGAATTTGAAGTTACTGTTTCATAAATAGAGAGTCATCCTACTGCTATTTTTTTTATACTTTTATTGGTTTCATCATCTGTATGATCGCATATATCAGCTTTCTCATCACCTTCAATAACCGCTTTAGCAGCTTCTTTACATGAGTTATATCCACACGCTCCACAGTTATAACCAGGTAATTCATCAGTGATCTTCTCTATCGCCAGATCAGTCTTGCTGGATTGCTTTACGATCTGAGCTTTTTCAACAGCCTTCTCAGTGATTATACCAATACCTATCACTGCTGGAACGGTCAATAAGTATCTTGTCAACATGAATG